>NZ_JBHUSF010000169.1:0-18499 GCF_042673295.1 Rhodococcus sp. NPDC057014 | reverse complement strand
CATCGACACCCCGAGCAGCTGGACGACGCGGAAGCGCCGCACGTTCATCCCCAGGGCGGCGGCGCCGTCGTCTCCCGCCTGTAGCAGGTCGACACGGCTCGCGCTCAGCATCAACGCCGCCCCGACCGTCGCGAGTGCGACGGCCGGGACGATCGCCGTCGACCAGCGTGAGTCGCCGAAACCGCCCGCCAGCCAGTGCATCACCGAACTCAGTTGGTGCTCGTCGGCGACGACCAGGATCGAGAACGTGATGAGGGCGGAGAACACCTGCGCCGACGCGACACCGACGAGGATGACCGCGGTCGGCTGGGGATACCGGCCGCCGATCGCCAGTGACAGGAACAGCGGCACCATGGCGCCCAGGAACGCCGCGGTGGGAATCGTGAACACGCCGAGCGCTCCCACTCCGAGCCCGAGCACCGTCACCACCACCACGCCGAAACCCGCACCCGAGGACACGCCGAGCAGATAGGGATCGGCCAGCGGATTGCGGGTCACCGCCTGCGCCACGGCGCCCGCGAGGGCGAGCGCGGCCCCGACTGCCGCCGCGGTGAGTGCCCGCGGCAGCCGGGAGTCGAGCACGATCGATTCCCGGGCCTGCGACCACCAGGGCTCGAACGCCCCCGGGGCCACCCGGTGCCCGACGATCGCCCAGACGTCGCCGACGGGGATACGCACGGAACCGAACGACACCGCGAGCGCGACGGCGAACAGGGTCGTCAGCGCGAGTAGCATCATCAGGCCCGCGAAACCGACGCGCGTCCGGGCCGGGTGCGTGGGCGACGCGGGTGGCGCCGCACGTTCGGCGGTGACCGTCATCGCGCGCCGACGGCGTCCGGATGCAGCGCCCGCGCGATCGTCTCCACCGATTGCACCAGCCGCGGGCTCTCGAAGAAGTCGTCGAGCGGCACCACCACGAAACGACCCGCCTTCACTGCGGGCGTCGTCGACATGATCGGGTGCGACGTCAGGAAGTCGATCTTCGCCTGCGCACTCGTCGTGCCGTAGTCGAGGACGACGATCGCCTCCGGGGCGCGTTCACCGATGATCTCCCACGTGGACGTCGAATACGGCTTCTGCCCCTCGGCGAAGAGGTTGACCGCACCCGCATGGTCCGCGATGAGCTGGCCGACTCCCACACCGCCGATCGTCAGAGGGACGTCCTCGCCGGAATCGTAGAAGAACGTCGGAACCGGGGTGGTGCCTGCGATCTCGTCCCGCACGGCCTGCAACCCGGACGTCACCCGGTCGCTGACGGCGACTGCCTCGTCCGGGACGCCGAGGATCTCACCGAGCTGCGTGTAGTCGCTGCGCAGCAGTCCGATGTCGGGGAAACCCTGCCCGCAGTACTCGGAGAACAGGAACGTCGGAATGCCCTGTTCGCCGAGGGATTCGCGCGAGCGCCCCTCCTTCTCGTCGAACGCGCTGCGCATGCCACCGACCACCAGGTCGGGGTCGAGGTCCAGGATCTGTTCCCGGGTGGGGTATTCCTTCGCGAGTTTCGGGATCTTCGCGAACGCGTCCGCGAACTCCGGCAGCGGGGTCGCGTCGCCGTACCCCGTGCCGACGATGCGATCAGCGGCCCCCATCTCGATCAGCACCTCGGTGACGTGATCGTTCATGCTGACGATGCGCTGCGGCGGGGCGTCGAACGTCTCCGTGCGATCGCAGTTGGTGACGGACACCGGTTCGGCGAAGGATTCGGCGGAAGCGGTCTGCCCCACGGACTCCCCGCGCGAACACCCGGTGACCACCAGCGCGGCCACGGCGAGCGTGACCAGACCGGTACTTCTGAACAACTGACCGTACATGTAAACCTCATTGCGGCTCAGAGCCACGAATGAGAAGCCTGCAGACGCCCACGTACAGGCGCGCCTGCGGGACTCCGCTTCGTAGACCACGACGAAAGGATGTCGCACACCACACGCCGGGTAATCGGGCTCGCCACCGAAATGCTCTGGTGGCCTACCGTTGCGGGTCAGCGCCGGATTCGGACCGGCTTCCCCCGTGCGTGTGACTGCAAGTGCACCGCCGAGTATGCACGATTTGCCGGGACCCGCGTCACACCCCCACCGGCAATCCCTCGATCCGCACTACAGTCGGCAGTCGCAGCCGACCGCCCCCGACCACCCGGAGTTGACGCATGACACGTTGGGCCTCGACCGTTGTTTCACGCAAATGGTGGGTCCTGACGCTCGCCGTGTTCGCCGTTCTGGTGAGCGGCGTGTGGGGCACCGGTGTGTTCGCGAAGCTCAGCTCCGGCGGATTCATCGACCCCGGTAGCGAATCCGCCGAGGTGGCGCGAATCGTCGAAGACAATCTGGGTCCGCAGACGCCGGACATCATCGCCATCTACACCGCACCCGACGGGAAGACCCTGGGTGACATCGGCCCCCAGGTCACCGCGAGTCTCGACCGGTTCGCCGCCGAGGTGCCGACGTATTCGGTGACGTCGTACTGGACGGCGGACGCGACGAGGAAGCACCTGATGGTGTCGGAGGACGGCACCAAGGCGTCGGCCGCGATCACCGTCGACCCGGATGCCGGGATCACCGCCGCCACGTTCAACGATCTGCTGCCGAAGCTCGAGGTGGAGGGCGTCGACACCGAGTTCGCGGGCAACTCGGTGGTGGGTGTGGCGTTCAACAACCGGCTGCAGCAGGACCTGGTGCTGGCCGAGGCGATCGCGCTGCCGATCACTCTCGTGTTGCTGGTCTTCATCTTCGGCGGACTGGTCGCCGCCGCCGTTCCGGTGTTCGTCGGGCTGCTCTCGATCTTCAGCGCCCTCGCGACGCTGCGCCTGCTGACCCTGTTCACCGACGTCAGTTCGTTCGCGATCAACGTGGCGTCCCTGCTCGGCCTGGGGCTCGCGATCGACTACGGCCTGTTCATCGTCGGCCGATTCCGCGAGGAACTCGAGTCCGGCGCCGACGTGACCGAGGCGACCCGGCGCACCGTCCTGACCGCGGGTCGCACCGTGTTGTTCTCCGGTCTGCTTCTGGTGTGCGCGTTCTCGGGGATGCTGGTGTTTCCGCAGGACGTGATCAAGTCGCTCGGGTTCGGTGCGATGGCCGCGGTCGCGAGTGCGGCGCTGCTGTCCCTCACCGCGGTGCCCGCGCTGCTCGCGATCCTCGGTCACCGCATCAACGCGCTGAGCTGGCGCAAGGATGCGGCGCAGCGCGGTGAGGTGCGCGCCCGCAAGTTCTGGGGCTCCGTCGTCACCTGGGTCATGCGGCGGCCGGTCGCCATCGCGGTCGGGATCGTCGCGGGTCTGATGGTCCTGGCGGCGCCTCTGCTCAGCGCGTCGCTCGGCGAGGTCACGTACACGGCGCTGCCCGAGAACGATCCCGCCCGTATCGCCACCGACACCCTCACCACCGAATTTCCCACCACCGGGAACGGCGCCACCCTCATCCTCCGGGGCACCGACGGCACCGCGCCGACTGCCGCCGACGGGGCCGCGGTGGCCCAGGCCGCCGGTCAGGTGCCGGGTATCGGCGCCGCCACCGTCGTCGCATCCAACGGCGAACTGGTGGCGGTGCAGGCCGTCTACTCCGAGGGAGTGACCACCGACGATCAGAGTGCGGCCGTGGACGGTCTCCGCGCCATCTCCGTCCCCGAGGGAACCGAACTGCTCGTCGGCGGCGGCCAGGCGACCGTCGACGACGGCAACGCGGCGATCGTGCACTGGATGCCGGTCATGATCGCGATCATGGTGGGTTCGACGCTGGTCCTGCTGTTCCTGGCGTTCGGCTCCGTGGTGCTGCCGATCAAAGCGGTCGCGATGGCGGGGCTGAGTCTCGCCGCCACGTTCGGGGTGCTCACCTGGATCTTCGAGCTCGGTCACGGCGCGGGCCTGCTCGGGGTCAGTCCGGCACCGCTCGAGGCGACGTTCGTGGTCCTCATTCTCGCCGTCGTCTTCGGCCTGTCCACCGACTACGAGGTGTTCCTGATGTCGCGCATGGTCGAGGCGCACGAGGCGGGCGCGACCACGGAGGAGGCGGTGCGTTTCGGCACCGAGCGCACGGGCCGGATCGTGACGGCCGCCGCGCTGCTGCTCGTGGTGGTGACCGGGGCATTCACAATCTCCGGTCTGTCGATCATGCGGTTCCTCGGCGTGGGCATGATCGTCGCGCTGCTCGTCGATGCGACGGTGGTCCGGATGCTCCTCGTTCCGTCCCTGGTGAAGCTGATGGGCGAGGCCAACTGGTGGGCTCCGGCCTGGATGAAGAAGGTGCACGCCAAGGTGGGTCTCGGCCACTAGTGCATCATCTTACTTTGGAGTAAGTTCGGGGCATGGCCACCTACCTCGTCACCGGCGGTACCGGATTCCTGGGTCGGCACGTGCTGCCCCTGATCCTCGACCGCGATGCATCAGCCGAGATCCACGTCCTCGTCCGGCGCGCGTCCGTCGCGCGGCTGGAGGCACTCGTCGACGGCATGTCCGGCGGCGAACGCGTGCGCCCCCTGATCGGCGATTTGACCGAGCCCGGCCTCGGACTCGGGTCCGTGCCGGCGGCCGACCACGTCCTGCACCTCGGCGCGATCTACGACCTCACCGCGGGCGACGAACAGGCCTCCACGAACGTCGACGGCACCCGTTCTGTCATCGCGCTGGCCCGGGAGCTGGACGCAACACTCCACCACGTCTCCTCCATCGCCGTCGCGGGAGATCACGAGGGGCCGTTCAGGGAAACCGATTTCGATCTCGGCCAGAGCTTCCCCACCCCGTATCACCGCACCAAGTTCGAGGCCGAGAAACTGGTCCGCGACGCCGAGGGCCTGCGCACACGCATCTACCGCCCCGCCGCGGTGGTCGGTAGTTCGGTCACCGGCGAGATGGACAAGATCGACGGCCCGTACTACCTCTTCCCCGCCATCGCGGCGCTCGCGAAGCTCCCCGCCGCCCTGCCGGTGGCGGTACCGCGGATCGGCGCGACCAACGTCGTGCCCGTCGACTACGTGGCGGCGGCCGTCGTGGAACTGATGACGGCACCCGGACGGGACGGCCAGACGTTCCACCTCGTCAATCCGCGCCCCCAACCGGTCCGCGAGATCTACGCCGCACTCGCCGAGGCGGCAGGCGCACCGCATCCCGCGATCGGCCTGCCCGGCGAACTCGTCCGCCCGTTCCTCACCCCGACCCCCGACTCGGCCCTCGATACGGGACGCAAGGCCGTGCTCGGCGCGCTCGGCATCCCGCCGGTGCTCGTCGAGAACCTGACCCTGCCCACGGTGTTCGACGACCGCGACACCCGGGAGGCGCTGCGCGGCACCGGCATCGAGGTACCTCCCTTCGCCTCGTACGCAGGCAGGCTGTGGTCGTACTGGCGCGAGAACCTCGACCCCGACCGGGCGCGCAGGCCCCACCCCTCCGGACCACTCGTGGGCAGGCACGTCGTGATCACCGGGGCGTCGTCCGGGATCGGCCGGAGTTCCGCCATCGCGACGGCCCGCAAGGGCGCGAAGGTCCTGCTCCTCGCCCGGCGCGCCGCGGAACTCGATGCCGTGGTCGCCGAGATCCGCGCGGCGGGCGGCGAGGCCTACGGCTACCCCTGCGACATCACCGACGACGAATCGGTCGAGCACACCGTCAAAGCCGTTCTCGCCGAACACGATCACGTCGACATGCTCGTCAACAACGCGGGCCGCTCGATTCGCCGGGGGCTGTACCACTCGACGGACCGGTTCCACGATTTCGAACGGACCATGGCCGTCAACTATTTCGGCGCGGTCCGGCTCGTCCTGGCCTTCCTCCCGCAGATGCGTGAGCGGCGGTTCGGCCACATCGTCAACATCAGCAGCGCCGGCGTCCAGGGCGCGACCCCGCGGTTCGCCGCCTACGTCGCCAGCAAATCGGCCCTCGACGGATTCACCGACGTCGCGGCATCCGAAACCCTCTCGGACGGAATCACGTTCACCACCATCCACATGCCTCTGGTCGAGACGCCGATGATCGCACCCACCGGCCGGTATAACATCGGACCGATCACGTCCCCGGAGAAGGCGGCCGCCATGGTCGTTCGTGCGCTGATCGAACGCCCCAAACGCATCGACGTCCCGACCGGCACGCTCGGTGAACTCGGCCACGTCTTCGCACCGGCGGTCAAGGACCGCGTGATGCACCAGATGTATCGCATGTTCCCCGATTCACCGGCCGCGAAGGGAACGAGCACGGACGACGCGACGCCGGCCCCTCGGCGCGCGCCGGAACCCCGGCACCACTCGTCGTCGGTGCTCGGCCGCGCCGCCCGGAAGGTCGCAAGGCTGGTGCCCGGCACCCACTGGTGACCGCCTCAGGGGGTGAGGGCGCGAACTCCGGTGGCGACGATCGGCCGCACCGGCTTCGGCGCCGCCCCGCAACTCGCCGGCCGCGGCGGCAGTTCCCGCTCCTCGAGGTCGACGACCCAGCGACGCCCGTCGCGATGGGTGACAACCGAATTCGCGTCCACCGTCAGCTCGTCGGCGGTGGCGTCCACCCGATCGCGGACGGCGAGTTCCGCCACCTGCCCCGGGATGTCCCAGCAACTGCGGCCGCGCAGCCCGGTCCGGAACACCTCGCCCGCGGCGGCGGCGCGGACCGCGTCGACGCTCTGCTGCACCGACAGCCGGCCGTACGTGTAGCCCGTCGGCAGCAGGATCAGCGACGGCGCGAACCGATGCCCGCCCGTGTGCGAGCACTCCCACACCGCGTCGCCGAACTCCGCGGCCAGGCCGGCCGCGACCGGCCGCCCGAGCACGGCGCAGCACTGATCCCTCTTCCCGTGCGCGCACACCAGGGCGACGGGGTCCGTCACCGGCGTGCCCAGACCCGGCGCGGGTCCCGCGACCAGACCGAGGTCCAGCTCGAGCAGGTCCTCCGGGTAGCCGATCTCGAGCCGCTCGCACCACGACCGCGCAGGGTGCGACTGTGCCAGCAGCACCGTGCGCCGATCCGGTGACGCGGTGCCGCGGCCGGGCCGGCGGATGAACATGATCCGCACCCCGGCGGCGTCGGCACGGGCGTCGAGTTCGCGGGCCAGGTCCGTGCCGAGCGCCGTGCCGTCGAGCACGTCCCGGCCCCACGCTCCGGGGAATTCCAGGCACACCCAGCCCCTGACGTGCGCAGCGGTGCCCGCGAGGGGTTCGTCGGTGGCGGACAGCGCGGAACAGGTGGCGGTGATCGTGTCGGGCACGATGCCATTGTGTCAGTCGCGGAAATCGGTCAGTCGTGGAACTTCCTGCGCTCCGCCAGCTGCTGGACGAACTTCTCGATGCGGCGGGCACGCGTCTCCGGGCGTTTGGCGTCCTGCAGGCGGTAGTAGACGGCGTACCGGTTGTGGCTGTCGAGTGTCGCGTAGAAGGCCTCGGCCTCGGGATTCCGCGCGAGGGCGTCCAGGAAGTCCTGCGGTATCTCCGCCGCCTTCTGTCCCGCGTACGCGCGGTCCCAGCGGCCGTCCGCCCTGGCCCGCTCGACTTCGGCCACGCCCGCGGGCTCGAGGAGACCGGCCTCGGCGAGTTTCTCCGCGAACTCGCGGTTCCGTTTCGACCACGGACTCCGCGACGAACGCGGGGTGAACCGCTGCACGAAGAAGTCGTCGTCGACGCGGCGCACCTGGCTGTCGATCCAGCCGTAGCACAGCGCGACCTCCAGCGCCCGGTCGTAGTCGATCGACGACTGCGCCGACCCCTTCTTGGCCATCTTCAGCCAGATGCCGGGTGAGGACGCGTGATGGGCGGCGAGCCACTCCCGGAACTCGGCCTGCCCGGTGAAGTACTCGACGCTCAGCTCGGCAGCACTCATGCGCCTGAATCTAGCGGGAGAACAGCTTTCCCGCCCAGACCCTCACGAATCCCTGGGACAGGTATCCGAGCGCCCCGAGTGCCAGTACCCATTTGGTGACGCTGACCGCGCTGGTGGCCCGCACGGTCGCGTCGGTGATGTGCTCACGGTGCGACAGCAGGTACAGCCCGACGAGGTTCTCGGCGTAGTCGCCCGCCGCCGAGATCACCGGCGCCGCCGCCAGCACCTTCTGCGTTCCCGGCGACAGCGGGGTCAGTTCCGCCAGCCGCCGGGCGCCCGTGCGCAGCGCGACGGCATAGATCAGCGGGTGGACGAAGTCCGGGTAGTAGTGGCTGCGGTAGCGCGCCGTGTCGGAGTCGGTCATCCCGTCGAGGATCGCGGTGTAGTCCCGTGCGGAGCGGGCCGTTTGGATCTCGGCGAGCCGGGGTGCCACGGGACCGAGCAGGCGGAGGATGTTCGCCTGCGAGATCACGAATGCTGCGGACCAGCCGAGGAGTCTGCGGTCGAGTGCGGTGAGCGCCATGGGCCGATCCTGCCACTGCCACCGCCGGGTGCGCCTCAGCCGGCGGCCTCGGACATCGCCTCGGCGTCCTCCTCGCCGAACTTCTCCTCGAGCGCCTCGGGTGAGTAGTCCAGGTCGATCTCCTCGACCGGGCGTCCACGCGCGGATTCGATCGCCCCCAGCCGGCGCTGCGCCCGGTCCGCGGCGTACGCGATGAACTCCTGCGGGTCGAGCCCGTACGGCTGGACCTCGAATTGCTTGTTCACCCAGTCGATCATGCCCAGTGCCAACGGCATCAGCTCCGCCATCCGCTCCTGGACCACGCCCCAGTTGCCGTCGTCGGCGGCGACGTGCCGACGGCACGTGAACGTCCCCCACGCCATGTGGCGTCGTTCGTCGTCGCCGATCCTGCGGACGAGTTCCTGCATTCCCGGCAGGATTCCGCGCGTCGTGCACACCTTCTGCCACGCGTAGTACCCGGTGAGCGCGAGGCTGCCCTCGATGACGTGGTTGTAGGTGACGCTGGCCCGCACCTGATTGGCCGGGCTGGGATCGGTCTCGAGGACCTTCAGCGATCCCGGCAATTCCTCGTAGAACAACTGCCGGTAGAACGGGTTGTCGGCGACGAACGGGTGCAGGTCCCGAGTCAGGCCCACCGCGTCCATCCACAACCGGAACACCTGGGTGTGCTTGGCCTCCTCGAAACAGAACTGCGTGAGGTACATCTCGTCGCCGAAGCGCCCCTCGGCGGCCATCGCCTTCATGAACGGCTGGATGTCTTCGGTGACCGCTTCCTCACCGGCGATGAACTGTGCGACCAGATACGTGGAGTTGCGCTGCTGCTCCGAGTTCAGCCCCTCCCAGTCCTCCGCGTCCCGGCTGAAGTCGAGGTCCGTGGGGTTCCAGAACTTGGCGTTGCCCTTCGTGAACAGCCGCAACGGGAACGCGTCCCAGTTGAGTCCCCCGTCGCGAAGTGAGCTGAACCCTTGCCTGCCGGGCGTGTAGGGACGTCCGGGCGTGAGTGTCGACATCGTGGGTCCTTCTTCCTCGTTCCGAGCCCCCTCTTTCCGTTTCCACGCTAGTCCTGTCGAGGCCGCCACGGTTTACATTTTCAGACTTTTTGTCAGCCCGTCTGAGGCTGCATGAGAAACGGCAGGACCTCCGCCGCGAACTCGTCGTACCGGTCGCGGTGAATGCTGTGCCCGCCGGGAAACACCACCACCCGGCACCTCGGTATCGCCGCGACCGCGGACTCGAGCTTGCGGGGATCGACCATCCCGCCCGGTCCGCCGCGCAGGATGAGCGTGTCGGCCTCGATGTCCGGCAATCGGTCCCACCACAACGGATCCGGGCGGCGAAACTGCTCGATCGCGGAGCCCGTCATCGACCGGTCGAAGGCGAACACCGCCCGCGGATGCCGGATGACGCTCGTCGTCGCGTGCCACAGTTCCGGCAGCGACGGCAGCCGGTTCGCGAACACCTGTTCCGGGTCACCGGGACGCAACGGGAGCGGGGCCTCCTCGATCACCAGCCGGCGGACCAGCCCCGGTCGGGCCTGCGCCGCGAGCGACGCGGCATGACCACCGAGCGAGTGCCCCACGAGGTCCACCCTCGTCAGCCCCAGGTTGTCGCACACCTCCACCACATCGGCGCCGAACTCCTCGAACCGATACGACGCCGCGCGGGCACTGCGACCGTGCCCCCGCAGATCCGGGACGAGGACGCGTCTCCCCCGAGCGACGAGTGCGCGGGCGAAACGGTCCCAGGTGCCGCCGTCACCGCCCATCCCGTGCACCAGAACCACCGGCACGGGATGAACGTCCGACTCCCCCGGCGCCGAGGACCCACTGTCCCGGTAGGCGATCTCGATACCGGCGCGCGTCGGGGTAGTCCTGGTCGTCTCCACGAGAATCCAGACTAGCGACGGCCGCGGACTACCCGCCCGACCCGTACGGGCGGGTGATGATCTCCAGATAGTGACCCGACGGGTCGAGGAAGTAGACGCCCCGCCCGCCGTCGTTGGTGTTGATGGTGCCCGGCAGCGTCTGCCGCGGATCCGCCCAGTGGTCGAGACCCCACTCGACGATCAGGCCGTAGATCCGGTCGAAGTCGTCCTCCCCGACGAGGAACGCGTAGTGCTGCGGCTGGAATTCGATCGGCGGTTCCGCGAAGTCGAGGGACACCCCGTTGTCGAGCGCGACCGCCAGAAAATGTCCGGCGGGCACGGCGTCCGGCAGCCCGAACAGCGTGGTGAAGAAGGTCGCCGACTCCTGCTTGTCCTTGGCGGCGACGATCGTGTGATTGAAGGAAATGGTCACAGTCGACCCTTTCGAGGTATGCCACGAGCCGACGACGCGACTGTGGCCGGCCTCCATGCCTGACGCTGTCCGCCACCGGCACGCGACCCTCTGCACAGCAAAGCATTTCGGACGGCCGATCCGCAAGCGAGGCCGGTGCGCGGGTTACGCCGCCCGCCCCACGCGGGGTCCGTCACTCATAGATTCCCTCCACCGACCAGCGGCCTGCCGTGCAGATCACCAGCAGCGCCCGCGACTCCTCCAGCAGCACCTGCGCCCTGGCCGCCGTCCGCGCCGCCGGAGGGTCCCACCACCGCTCGTCCACCGGCCACGGTCCGGCCCATCCGCACACCGCCCACTCCCTGCTCCCCCACCGCAGCCGCGCGGGAACCGCGCTGAACACACCACGTTCCGTGACCGTCACAGCGATGCCCCGCTCGTCCGACATCCACACCTCCGGATACGCGGTCAGCACCGCGGCGGGCGCCGGTTCCGGCAACGTGCCCGGCCACGGCTCCGACGGATCGTTGCGCGGAATCAACTCGTCGCCCAACGGCAGCAACGTGATGCGCTCCGCCGGGCCCCGCCCCCCGCTGAGGACCCCCACCTGCACGGCTTCCCCGCCGAGCAGACCCTGCACCCGCACCAGGGCCCGCCGGGCCCGTTCGTCCTGGTCGCCGACCCCACCCCACAGCCCCAACTGCAGGGCGCCTGCCGCCACCACCTCCACCGGTTCGAGCCGCAGGACGGCGATACCGGCGGTGGGCCGCTTCTCGCTGCGCCCGGTCAGCCACCCGTCCAGCTGCCACCGCACCCGGTCCGCCGTCGCCTCGGGGGTCAGCGGTTCCGCGCACCTCCAGATCCGGGACAGTTGTTCACCGTTGCCGGTGCTCGCCGAGATCGACAGCCGGGTGCAGGCCACCGCGGCGTCCGACAGCGTGCGATGAAGCTTCTCCGCCAACGCCCGTCCCGCGAAGGCGGCGGCGTCGACCCGTTCGATGACAGGATCGCACCGTTCCTCGACCTCCAGGTCCGGAGGCAGCGACCGCCCCGACGGGGGACGCTCCGGCTCACCCCGCGCGGCCCGATGCGCCAGCACCGCATCGGTTCCGAACCGCGACGCCACATCGCCCGCCGACAGTGCGGCGAAACTGCCGATCGTGCGCAACCCGAGCCGGTGCAGCAAATCGACCAGCTCCTCGCGATGCGGCGCCGCGAGACTCGGCTCCGCGGCCAGTTCCCGCATCGGGAGCGGCGCCAGGAAGGCCGCCCCCTTGCCGGGTGGCACGAGAGTTGCTCTGCGCGCGGCGATCACGGCCGTGGACAGCTGATCGGCGATACCGACCTGGCATTCCACCCCCACCGCCGACACCTGGTCCACGAGCCGTTCCGCGGCGGCTTCCTCCGAACCGAAATACCGGGCGACGCCGCGAGCGGGCAGCACCACGAGACCGGGCCGCAACACCTCCACCCCGGGCGCCACCGCGTCGACGGCGGAGGCGACCGGCTCGAACAGCCGGGCGTCGCGGTCGGGATCGGCTGCCGCCACGTGCAACCGGGGGCACCGGGCCTGGGACTCGCGGCGGCGCAGACCTCGGCGCACCCCGTCCGCGCGGGCCGGCGCCGAGCAGGCGATCACCCGGTTGCCCGACGTCACCGCCACCGGGTGGGTCGGCGGGAGGTCCGCGGCGGCGGCCGCCGCGACCGCGGGCCAGTCGGGGCACCACAACGCCAGCACCCGGCTCACAGGCCCACCACCTCCACCGGCTCCGGGAAGGCACCGGCTTCGAGGGACGCCACCGGCTCCGGGGTGCTCACCCATTCCACCCGGCCCTGCGCCGACCGCACGTCCAGCCGGGTGGTGCGCGGCTGGAACGACCGCCCCCGGGCGCACACCGCCAGGCTGAGGGACCGCAACCGCCCGCAGCCTCGGTCCTGAGATCCGTTGCCCAGCCCGGCATAACCGTGCACCCGCGCCTCCAGCCGCATCTCCGCACCGTCCCAGTGCCCGTCCGTGACGACCAGGGTCGCCCCCTTGCTCCGGGCGCGGGCCACCACCGCACGCGCCCGGGACGGCGCCACCGACGCCCCTCCCAGCCCGAGCACCACCAGATCCATTCCGTCCAGCAGCACCGCGGCGATCTCCACCGGATCGGCGCCCGGGTCCGGGATCAGGGCCAGCCGTTCCAGCTGCGCGCCCATCTCGACCGCGGCCAGCACCCCCAGCCGGGGATGCCCGATCACCGCGACGTGACCGCCGCCCGCGGTGACGGACGCGACCAACCCCAGCAGGAGCGAGGTGGCACCCGACACCGACACCACCGAACCGCGCACCAGACCGCCCCGCGGAAGGAGGCCGGCCAGCGCAGCCGGAACCGGAAGGACCCCGACGGCCCGGGAGTCGGGGGCCGCGGGCGTGCCCGTCGCAGGAAACCCACCCTCCACCGGGGCCCGGCTCGCCACCGATTCCCCGCGTGCGGGGACAGCGGCCATCCGCCGCCGGAGGTAGTCCAGACGCTCCTGCCGGGACAGCTCGGACAGCTCGGGAGACCCCGGCACCGGAAACCCCGGCTCGCCGGCCACTTCAGCCAACTCGACACCCCTGACACTCGGCACCAACAGCGGTCGGCAACCACGGGGAAGACGCGGCTCGAACAGACGCTTTGTTCGAACGTATTTTCGAACCCGTTTCCAGTAAAGCGGGTCCGTGAATGCCCGTCAAGTGGACCCCGAACGACCAGGTCAGGACGGCCGCGCGTCCCGTGTCCGCACAATCCTCTAACCTGAACGCGTGATGGAGCAGGAGCAGAGCGAAAGGGGCATCGGACCCGAATACCTGGTGGCCGGAAGGTACCGCCTGCGGTCCAAACTGGGCGGCGGCGGAATGGGCGCGGTCTGGCTCGCACGGGACACCCTGCTGCACCGCGACGTCGCCATCAAACAGGTCACCACGACGGCCGGGCTCGACCCCGAGGAGGCACGCAGGGTACGCGACCGCACCATGCGGGAGGGCCGCAACGCCGCCAAACTCGCGCACCGGCATTCCATCGCGATGTACGACGTGGCGCTCGAGGCCGGGGAACCGTGGCTCGTCATGGAGTACCTGCCGTCGCGCAGCCTCGCCCAGGCGATGAACATCGCCGACACCCTGCCCCCGCTCGAGGTCGCCCAGATCGGCGCGCAGGTGGCCGACGCGCTCACCGCCGCCCACGCCGCGGGGATCGTGCACCGGGACATCAAGCCGGGCAACATCCTCGTCGCCGACCGCGGCCGGGAACTCGGCACCGTCAAGATCAGCGACTTCGGTATCGCCCGGGCCAAGGGCGACTCCGCGGACACCGCGAACGGCGTCATCACCGGCACCCCCGCGTACTTCTCCCCCGAGGTCGCCCGCGGTCAGGACCCCACCGAGGCCAGCGACGTCTTCTCGCTCGGATCCACGCTGTACACCGTCGTCGAAGGGCAGCCGCCGTTCGGGATCGACTCCGATTCCATCGCCCTCCTGCACCGGGTCGCGAAGGCCGAGATCTACCGCCCGAGCAAGGCCGGCCCCCTCACCGACACGCTGCTGCACCTTCTCGAACCCGACCCGGCGCGCCGTCCGACGATGGCCGAGGCCCGCGACGCCCTGGCCCGGGTGGCCATGGCCGGGGACGGCAACGTCGCGCACCTCGTCGGCTCACCCGTCTATTCCGCGGACGGCACCATCCCGGCGTGGGCTCACCGTTCGACACCGTTGCCCGACTCACGCCGCCGCGGCAAACTGGTCGGTTCCACGCAGGCCGGGCTGCCCGCCGTGCATCAGAGCACCCCGCTCAAGAACGTGCCGCGCCCGCTCGGCCGGTTGCAGTGGCCTCCGCGTCCGGCGAAACCCGCTCCGGGTTCGCCGGCCCCCACCGTCCGCGACCAGGTGGTCGCGTGGGCACCGATCGCCATGGGTGTCATGGTCGCGATCCTGATCCTGGCCGTGCTCGTGGCCGTGATCGTCCTGCTCGCGCAGCCCTGACCCCCGGGACGTCAGTCGATCCGCCTGCGGTGCGCCCACCTGGTGAGCGCATTCCGGTTGGACTGCTGCGTCTTCCGCAGCACGTTCGACGCATGCGTTTCGACTGTCTTCACCGAGATCACCAGTTCCTCGGCGATCTCGCGGTACGTGTAACCGCGGGCGAGGAGGCGCAGCACTTCCAGCTCTCGCGGCGTCAGTGAATCCAGCTCCGGATCCAGCTGCGGCTCAGGAGCATTGGAACGTCCGGTGAAGGAGTCCAGCACGAAACCCGCGAGCCGCGGACTGAACACGGCGTCACCGCCGGCCACCCTGCGTACGCCGTCGGCCAGCTCCGCGCCCGAGATCGTCTTGGTGACATACCCGCGGGCGCCCGCGCGGATCACGGCGATCACGTCCTCGGCGGCGTCGGACACACTCAGCGCCAGGCACACCGGACCCGCCTCGATGCCCCGCAGCACCGCGACACCGCCGCCGTCGGGCATGTGGACGTCGAGCAGCACGACGTGCGGCGAGGTGGCGTTGATCCCGGACACCGCCTCCGCGACACCGCCCGCCTCGCCCACCACCTCCATGTCCGCTTCCCTACCGAGCTCGGCACGGACACCGGAGCGGAACACTGCATGATCGTCGACGAGAAAGACACGGTACGGTGGTGTTTCAGGCAAAGTCACTGCAGCTGTTCCTCGCGTGGGCGGTAGTGTCACCCCACTGTAGAGCGTGTCGCACGATTCACGTGCTCACGCGCCCTGACTGAACGGCACGTCCTCGACGCCGGTGTCCGTGCTCTCGGCGGCCCCCGCTCCCGCGCGCGTCCGGCCGTTCCGCGGCATGTGGATTCGCACCTCGGTGCCCTTGCCGGGTGTGGACCGCACGTCGACGTGCCCGCCTCGCCGTTCGATCCGCCCGCGAATCGACTTCGCCAGCCCCTGACGGTCCGGCGACACCTCGTCGACGTCGAATCCGACGCCGCGGTCCCGGACGAACACACTGACCTGCTCGCGCTCGGCCTCGGCGAACAGGTTGATGTCGGTCTCCCCGGAATGCTTGGCCGCGTTGACCAGAGCTTCGCGTGTCGCGCCGAGCACCGCCGTGAAACTCTCCTTCGACAGTCCCTCGCCGGAGCCGTCGACGTCGAGGGCCACGTCGCCGACCGTCACCGGCCGCACGGTGACGCCGTGGTGGTCCTCCACCTCGCCCGCGATGATGCGCAACGCCTCCGCCAGGCTCGAATGGTCGGCCTCTCCGCCACCGAACAACCACTTGCGCAGTTCCCGTTCCTGTCCCCGGGCGAGCCGCGCGACCTCCTGCGGATGGTCGGCCTGTTTCTGGATCAGCGCCAGGGTCTGCAGAACGGAGTCGTGCAGGTGTGACGCGATCTCCTCACGCTCGTCGTTGCGGATCCTCGCGGCGCGCTCCGCCCCCAGTGCCCGCCACAGCCGCAACCACAGGGGCACGGTCAGCAGTCCGGCGCCGACCAGGGTGACCACGACGGCCAGCAACGACGAACGCAGCGCGGCGAAGTCGACCTGCGCGAGGATCACCACGCCGAGACCGGACACGATCAGCGTCACGCCACCGAGGACCCGCGCCCAGGTGAGGACGGTGGGGCGCTGAGGCAGCCCGATGACGGTGCGCGGCCCCTCCGAATCGAATTCGCGCCACACCAGGGCCGCACCGACCGCCACCACGATGATCGGTGCGATCACCGAACCGACCCGGCCGCTGAACAACCACGACAACGCGGACGCGCCGGCAAGACCGATCGCGATCAGCCCGTACGCTCTGCGCCGCTCGGACGCACTGGGCTTCTCCGTGTCCGAACCCGCGGCCGTGAAGATCCACAACAGCCCGTAGCCGACGATGCCCGCGCCGGCGAGCGCGGCGAGACAGGCGAACGCGACCCGCACCTTCATCACGTCGATGTCCAGCTGGTCGGCGATACCACCCGCGACGCCGCCGACGATGCGGCCGCCGGTCCGGCGTTCGAGCCGCGGCATGGGAAGACCGCCGGGCGGTACCGGCACGGTGACGGCGCCCGCGTATCGGTCGCCGCCCGCGGACGTGTTCACAGGCTGCACACCTTCGATACTGGCACGATCCCCGGGCCGCGGCATCAGGGTCCGACCCTGACTTCGAGCCGCGTTCCGGCCCACCCCGACCGGAAAGATCAGGGTACTTCCCGATGTACGCGCGATGCGGCGGCCGGAACGATGGTCGTATGACCAATGGGAGCTTCCAAGAGCAGATTCAGGATCTGTGGCGGACCCGGCCGGTGCGGTTGCCCGGCCGCGGCCACGTCGCCGGTGTCTGTGCGGGAATCGGCTACCGCTACGGCGTCGATCCCGTACTGATACGAGTCGCGTTCGTCGTGTCCACCATTTTCGGCGGCGCCGGTGTGCTCCTCTACCTGGCGTGCTGGCTCGCCCTCACGAAGTCGGGCGACCCGGCCTCCCCCGCGGAGTCGTTGATGGGACGCGGTCACAGCTCCGACTCGGGCACCAAGACCGTTGTTCTTCTCGTCGCACTGGCGATCGCGGTGAGCACCGTCGGCCCCTTCGGCGTCGGCCTCGGCGGCTCCGGGCTGATCAGCATGGCGCTGATGCTCGGCGGCCTGTGGCTTCTGTACCAGCGGCAGCCGATCCCTCCGCCGTCGCCCGCCGGAGTCGTCGCCCCCGGTCTCGGCACCGGCTATCCCGGGACGAGTTTCTCGCCCGGACAGTTCGGCGCCAACCCGTTCGGCCCGGGCACGTACGGTTCGGGTGCGTACGGTCCGTACACGAAGCTTCCCGACTCGTACACGCCGAGCACGCCTCCCGCCACGGGGCAGCCGGCGGACGCGACCGGCGAGGCCCCCACCGAGGCACTGAAGCCCGAAACCGCTGCCGCCCAGAACGATCCGGTGTCGTTCGAGAAGTCCCCGACCGCCGGTCCGCGGGTCGACCAACCGTCGGCGCCGTTCGCGCCGCTCGAACCGCGACCCCCGGCATGGGACCCGCTCGGTGTCGCCCCGTTCGCGTGGGACCTGCCCGAGCCGGCCAGAACCACCACTCCCGCAGTGCAACCGGAGCGCACGCATTCCCGCCTGACCACCATGGTGATCGGACTGGCCATCCTCGCGGCCGCGGCGGCGACGGCGCTGGCGGTCGCCACCGGATCCGACTGGCTGAACCCCGGTCGTATCGGCGCGGTCGCGCTCGCCGTCATCGGAGTGGGGCTGCTGATCGGTGGCTTCCTGCGCAAGGGCTACGGGCTTCTCGTCGTCGCAGGCCCGCTGATCGGTTTCGTGATCCTCGCCTCGCTCGTCGGGTCACTCGACCTGAACAGCGAGAACATGGGAGACCGGACCTGGGTGCCTCTGACGGCGGCCGACATCGACCCCGCCTACTCCGGTGGGTTCGGCAGCTTCACGCTCGACCTCCGGAACGTCACGCTCACCGAGGACAAGACGGTCGACGTCAGCGGTCAGTTCGGTGAGGTCGTGGTGCTCCTGCCGCCCGGCATGAACGTCGAGAACCACTGCACCGCCCAGTTCGGCGACGCACAGTGCCTCCCCGACGGTCTCGACGGCGGTGCCGACGGCACCGACGGTCACGTCCTGACGCTCAATGCAGATGTCCGGTTCGGAAGTATGGAGGTGCGCCGTGGATGACGTCGACGACACTCAGGACGGCGAGCAGACCCGGACGCGCAAGCGCCCGTCACCGCTCCTGCTCCTGGCGGGGGTGGCAGCGCTGCTGGTGAGTGGATGGGCGCTCGCGGGGCCGTTCTCGCCGGCGCCGCTCGCGGACGTCGAATTCCGCTGGCTGTTCGTGGTGGTCGCGGTGCTGGTCGGCGTGGTTCTCGTGTTCGCACCCAACCGGCGGAAAAAATAGGGCGCAAGCGCCGTGTGCGCGGTGAGCGAGTCGCCTGAC
>NZ_JBHUSF010000168.1:0-18576 GCF_042673295.1 Rhodococcus sp. NPDC057014 | reverse complement strand
GTCGAAGACGACGAACGGGGCGTTGCCGCCGAGTTCCATCGACGTCCGCAGGACCCGGTCGGCGGCTTGTTTCAGCAGTACCTTCCCGACGCCGGTCGATCCGGTGAAGGTGACCTTGCGCAGCCGGGAGTCGTCGAACATCGGTGTCGTCAGGGCGGCGGAGTCCGACGTCGGGAGAACGGACAGCACGCCGTCGGGCAACCCGGCGTCGCGGAAGATCTCGGCGAGCAGCAGCATGGTCAACGGGGTTTCGGCGGCCGGCTTGACCACCATCGTGCAGCCCGCGGCGAGCGCGGGGGCGATCTTGCGGGTTCCCATGGCGAGGGGGAAGTTCCACGGCGTGATGGCCAACGTCGGGCCCACCGGTTCCTTGGTGACCAGGATTCGCCCGTTGCCGGTGGGGGACTGGGTGTAGCGGCCGTTGATCCGGACGGCTTCCTCGGAGAACCAGCGCAGAAACTCGCCCCCGTACGTCACCTCGCCGTGGCTTTCCGCGAGCGGCTTGCCCATTTCGAGGGTCATCAGCAGTGCGAACTCGTTGCGGCGCTGATTGATCAGTTCCCAGGCGCGGCGCAGGATGTCGGACCGCTCACGCGCCGATGTCGCGGCCCAGTCCGGCTGAGCGGCGGCCGCGGCGTCGAGCGCGATCCGGCCGTCTTCGGGTCGCGCGTCGGCGACGTCGACGAGCACCTTGCCGTCCGCGGGATTGTGAACACTGAAGGTGCTGCCTCCCGTAGCCGGTATCTGCTTGCAGCCGATCCACAGATCGGTGGGCAACGACGCCAACAGCGTCTGGGTGTCGATCACTTCATTCCTCCTGGGGTGGATATTCTGTGCCCGGGCGTGGAGCGGCCGTCAATACTTCTCGGTGTCGACGAATTCGCAGATGCTGGTGACGGGCGTGTCGACGAAGCCGGCGCGTGCGACGACGTCGCGAAGAGCGGGATCGGCGAGGAACTTCTCGGCCGAGGCACGGTCGGGGAAGTCGGTCAGAACCGTCACGTCGTTGCCGCTGCGATAGATCCGGTGGCCGGTGGCTCCGTGGGCCTGGCGGTTGTCCCGGTGTCCGCCGAACACCGTGCGCCAGGTGTCGAAGTCGTGCACCTCGTGCCGGGTGATGAGTGTGGTCACAACAACGTCTCCGTCACGTCGTCATGCGTGCTGGGTGGCGACCGGGTGGGCGACCGGTGGCCGGTGTCCCAGACGATCGGTCTTGGTCTGCAGGTAGCGCACGTTGTCGGGAGTCGGTTCGATGTGCAGGGGAGTGGTACGCAGGATGCGGGTACCGTATGTCGCCAGCGCGAACTCCTTGTGCGGGTTGTTCGACATCAGATTGACCGAACGGATCCGCAGTTCCGCCAGAATCTTTGCCGCCGTGCCGAAGTCACGCGCATCGACGGGCAAGCCGAGGGCCGTGTTGGCATCGACCGTGTCGTAGCCGCGTTCCTGGAGACCGTAGGCCCGCAGTTTCTGAACGAGTCCGATGCCGCGCCCTTCGTGACCGCGCAGGTAGACGACCACTCCGGCACCGACGCGGGCGATCTCGGCGAGAGCCTGGTCGAGTTGGGGGCCACAGTCGCAGCGCTGGGAGCCGAACACGTCGCCGGTCAGGCATTCCGAGTGGACCCGGACCAGGACGTCGTCCTGATCCGCGACGTCACCGAGCGTCAGCACGAGATGCTCCGTGCCGTCGCCCTCGGCGACCGCGACGGCCTCGAAGATTCCGTGCGGGGTGGGAAGGCGAACGGCGGGACTGGACGCGATGGGCGCCGTCCACCGGCGGTACCGGACGAGGTCCGCGATGGCGAGCTTGTGCAGACCGTGTGTGGAGCAGAACTCGTCGAGGTCCGCCCCACGGGTCATGGTGCCGTCGTCGTTGACGATCTCGCAGATGGCGCCGGCCGGGCGCATCCCGGCCAGCGTGGTGAGGTCGATCGCGGCTTCGGTGTGACCGGGGCGTTCGAGCACGCCGCCCGGTCGGGCCCGCAGCGGGAAGACGTGCCCGGGCCGGGTCAGCTGTTCGGGGCGGGTGTCGGCGGCGAGCAGTCGGATGGTCCGGGCCCGGTCGGCGGCCGAGATCCCGGTGCTGACACCGTCGCGGGCGTCGACGCTCACCGCGTACGCGGTGCCCTTGGGGTCCTCGTTGTCCGTGCACATCGGGGGCAGCCGCAGCGCGTCGAGCCGCTCACCGGCCATCGGCACGCACAGCACCCCGGATCCGTGGCGGACGGTGAAGGCGACGAGTTCCGGTGTCGCACATTCGGCGGCGAAGATCAGGTCGCCCTCGTTCTCCCGATCGTGATCGTCGACCACGACGACGGCGCGTCCGGCGGCGATCTCGGAGAGGGCGCGTTCGACGTCGGCGACGAACGCCGGCACCGAGGTCGGTACGGTCTCGAATGCCTGCTCGGTCATCGCCGCTCACCGCCCGAGGTGACAGGTGTCGAGGCGACGTCGGCCACCGTGTCCACGCGCCCGGTCGGCTGACCCTTCGGGCGACGCCGAACCCCGGGAAGCATGTAGGTGAGGATGTATACCACCGCGGCGACGGCGAAGCCGACGACGTAGGTGAGGTTGCCCCATTCGGGGTGGTGGACGGTGACCCAGCCCTGGTAGAAGGACAGGTTCCAGAAGGGGACGGAGGCAACGACACCGGCGATCCATGCGGCGAATCCCCAGTTCAGCACCAAGGTGTCGTCGTAGAGTTCACCGATCCGGGACTTGTCCTTCCGGCCGCCCACGAAGTAGTCGAGCAGCAGCGCCGCACCGAACGGAGCGATCAGGTAGGCCCCGAGGAACAGGAAGTTCTTGAACTTCGCCTCGAAGCCCTCACCCGCCCAGAGGCTGATGGCGTAGGCGACGACGCAGATGGCGATGACGGCGGTGCGGCGGCTGACCGGAATCCGCAGCGTCTGTACCGAGATGGCGCCGCCGTAGACGTTGAGGAAGTTCTGCGAGAACGAGGACAACAGGACGACGATCAGCGCGACGGGTGCCCACGAACCGGTCAGGCGTGCCAGCGCTCCGATGGGCTCCTCACCGGAGACGGCCGATCCGCCGAGCAGTGCACCGGCGATGCCGAGCCAGGTCAGCGTGATGAAGTTGCCGGCGAGGGTGTAGGCACCGGCGCGCTTGGCGGTGCCGTCGTCGTCGGGAAGGTAACGCGAGTAGTCCGACGCGAACGGCCACCAGGCGATGAGGAACGACATGAAGAAGCCCGCGAACGTGATCCATCCGCCGGTGCCGCCGATGTAGAACGGAGCGTCGGGGTTCGCGTCGAAGCCGACTGCGTCGCTGTTGGTCACCGACACGACAGTGATCAGGACGAATCCGAAGAACAGCACGAACGACAGGATCTTCTGCAGGAAATGGATCATGTTGTACCCGAAGACGGCTACCACCAATTGAATGCTCACGAGCGCCAGCGCGGAGAGCCAGAACGGGATACCGGGCGCGAGTTCGTGCAGTGCCTGCGCACCGAGAATGATTGTCACTGCTGCCCAGCCGATGCCGGCGAAGACGTTGATGTACGCCACGGGGACGAAGTTGCCGAAGAACCCGAGCGGACCCCGCGACTGGATCTGCTGCGGAACGCCGAGGCGGGCGCCCATCTGCGACAGGATGCCCATCACGGCCGCGCCGATCAGGGAGCCCAGCACGATCGCGGTCACTGCCGAGGTCAACGAGAGCCCGAAACTGACGGCCGAGAAGCCCAGCACCATGATCGGAAAGTTCATGCCGGCGGCGAACCAGATGGAGAACTGGGAGCGGGCCGTGCCGTGCCGCTCGACGTCGGGAATGTGGTCGACACCGTACGGCTCGATTGCGGCGACCTTGCTGCGGTAGCGGCGGTCTTCGGTGTCTGGGGAGGAAGGCTGAGACATAAGAACCTCTCTAGTTGCCATGATGTATGGCAGAGGACGTTGTGTAGATCACTGTGCAGAACCGTTGCGACGAAGTCAACCCCCGTCATCAACCCGCCATGGGACGTAATCCAAATGTCATTGCAGGAAAGGGGAGGGGTCGGACAGGCGGACTTCTTGACCAGCGGCGATCGGCGACGGTAACTTGTGGGAAATATTGCCATGCAAGATGGCAGTGCGGTCTGGAGGTAAACGGATGGTCGTCGCGTCGACCCGAAAGCTTGTGACCACGAATTTTCAGGAGCGGGTCGCCGACGGGCTCCGGCAGATGATCATCACCGGCGAGCTCGGGCCGGGTGATGCGCTGTCCGAGGTGAACCTCGCCGAGGCCTTCGGAATCAGCCGAACTCCCGTGCGCGAGGCGCTCAAGCAGCTGCAGATCGAGGGACTCGTGGAGATCCGATCCCGCGTCGGCACATTCGTCGCCGCCCCGTCCCGGCGCGAGATCAACGAGCTGTTCGAGATGAAACAGCTCCTCGAGGGCGCCGCCGCGCGGCTGATGGCCGCCCGCGGCAGCATTCCCGAACTGGATGCGATGAGATCCAACGTTGCGGACGCGGACGCAGCGGTCCTCGCAGGCGACACCGCACGGTACGCCGACCTGGTCCGCGAGTTCCACGAGATCCTGATCGTCGGCGCGGACAACGGCAAACTCGCCACCCACTATCGAATTCTGATGAATCAGTTGGCATACGGTCGGCTCGTGAAAACGTCACTTGCGCAACCTGGTCGCTCACTCGACTCCGAACGCGAACACCACCGGGTGCTCGACCTCATCGTCGACAAAGACGGTGCGGGCGCCGAGCAGCTCATGCGGCAGCACGTTCAGGCAAGCCATCACGCGGTAATGGCCGGGCTGGACGCGACGGGTCCGGCGAGCTGACCGATGTAGTAGCGAACAATCCGCGGGCCCACCTGATCGACAGGTGGGCCCGCGTTCGTCTCCGGGCTCGTCCCGGCGTCGGCCGGTATCATCCCAGCGGGGTGAGAGCCCCTCCGTCGAAGAACTTTCCGGTGCTGTAGATCATCGGAGTCTGCTCGGTCACCGCGGCATGCAGGACGCGGCAGATGAACACCGTGTGAGTGCTGGCCTGCAGCCGCTCCCGGATCTCGACCTCCATCTGCGCGCTGCTGCGCTCGATCAGCGGACTTCCGTAGGGTCCGGGCCGCCAGTCGAGGTCGGCGAACTTGTCGGCGGACTTCGATGCGAACTTGCCGACGACATCCATCTGGGCCGTGGACAGGATGTTGATCGCGAGGTGATCGGCGCGGAAGAGGCAGTCGTGTGTGTTCGACGTACGCTGCACGCAGACCATGACGGTCGGCGGGTCGAGCGAGATGCTGGCAAAGGCGTTGACCGCCAGACCCTTCGGGGAGTCGCCGTCCAGTGCGGTGATCACGGTGACGCCGGTGACGAACTGGCGGTTGACCTGCTTCATCAGGTCGATGTCGGCGTTCTGCTGAAGTGGTGACATGGTGTGTTCTCCGTGTTGATGCCGTGGGTCAGTCTTGGCCGACGGTGATGATGCCGAGTGCGGACAGGAGCGCGCGGGGGTCCCAGGTCACGAATTCTTCGACAATGCCGTCCCCGTCGAAGCGTGCGAACGTGGCCCCGCTGACCTGGACGCGCTTGCCGGTCGTGGGGATGCCCATGAACGCGCCGGTGTGGCTGCCTGCGCTGTGCCAGCGGATCGCGGCGCGGTCGCCCTCGAGGACGATGTCGTCGATCGTGGTCTTCAGATCGGGGAAGGCGGCGCGCGTCGACAGGATCGACGCCTTGAAGGTCTCGCGGTTCTGAGCGGATCCGTGGGTGCCGTGGCGCTGGTAGTGCGGGTCGAGGATGGTATCGAAGGCGTCCACCTCCCCTCGGTCCCAGGCTGCGTCCCACACCTTCACAATCAGCTCACGCCGGGTGGTGTCATCGGTCATTTCATGTGTTCCTTTCGGTCGGAAACGAGTTCTCTCCAGAACGACACCGTCAAGCCGGCGACGATCACGAGGAAGGGGAGTGAGGTCACGATCACGGTGTTCTGCAAGGCATTCAGTCCGCCTGCCAGCATGAGCACGATGGCGGTGATACCCGTGAGTACGCCCCACAGTACGAGGATCCAACGGGCCGGGGTCAGCGAGCCGTTCGAGGTCATCATGCTCAGCACGTAGGTGTTCGCGTCGGCTCCGGATACGAAGAATACGACGACGAGAACGATGGCGATCACCGATGTTGCCGTGGCGAACGGGTAGTGCTCGAGTGTGGCGAAGAATGCGCTGTTGATATCCGCCGCGGTGCGCTCGGCGATGTCGCCGCCTTCGTACATGTCGATGTGGATGGCGGTGCCGCCGAACACTGTGAACCACGTGAAGAAGACGGCGCTGGGCACGACGAGGACTCCCATGATGAATCCTCGGATGGTGCGTCCGCGTGAGATGCGGGCGAGGAATACTCCGACAAACGCGCCCCAGGACACCCACCAGGCGAGCATGAAGTAGGTCCACCACTGCATCCACTCGAGGTCGCCGAACGCGGTGCCCTGCAGGCTCATCCGGAAGAAGTCGCTCGCCCACGTGCCGAGGGACTCGATGTATAGATTCGCGACGAACACCGCCGGGCCGACGACGAGAATGAAGGCGAACAACGCGATCGCCAGCGCGGTGCTGCATTGGCTGAGGAACTTGATGCCCTTGTTGACACCGGTGACGGCCGACAACGTGAACAACGCTGTGACGACTGCGATGATCAGCACCTGCGACACCGAGTCCACCGGCGTGCCGAACAGGGTGGCCAGCCCGTTGTTGACCTGAAGTGCGCCGAGTCCGAGCGACGTGGTCGTGCCGAACAGCGTGGCGAATACCGCGAGGACGTCGATCGTCTTGCCGAGGGGACCGTTCACACGGTCGCCGAGTAGGGGATGGAAAAGCTGGCTCACCAACGTCCGCCGGCCCTTGCGGTGCGTCGAGTAGGCGATGGCCAGGCCGAACACTGCGAAGATGGCCCACGCGTGCACGCCCCAGTCGAAGTAGGAGTACTGCATCGCGCGCACGGCGGCGTCGGTGGTTTTCGGCTCCGCGAGACCGTGTGGCGGCGAGGCGAAGTGTGAGATCGGTTCGGCGACGCCGTAGGAGATCAGGCCGATCCCCATGACCGCGCTCAAGATCATCGCGAGCCAACTGGGCGTCGAGAACTCCGGCTTCTCGTCGTTGCGGCCGAGGCGAATGTCGCCGGCGGGGCTGAACGCGAGGAAGACCAGAAAGACCAGGATACACAGCGTCACTACGAGATACGTCCAGCCGAAGGTGGATGTCATCCAGTTGAGCGAGTTGGTGGTGACGTCGTTGAGGTTCTCGGTGAAGGCGGCTGCCCACACGACAAACAGCGCCGAGACGCCGACCGACGTCCAGAAGACGCTGCCGAGTTCGTTGCGGCGGAATCGATTCCCGAGTGATCGATTGCCGCGACCGGGAACGCGAGCGCCGCCGCCGAGTGCGGCGATGGGTGCCGTCTCCGATGCGCTGTCGGTCGTGGTCGGTTTCGATGGGGTGGGACGGTGGCCCGATATGGGGGTCGTCTGAATCGACTGGCCGCTGCTCGGCTGCTCTACCATGCAAGAGATTATTAGGCGCGTCACATTCGCCTGTCAATGACGGAATGTGATCGACGCGAGCGCGGCGGGTCTGTTTACTGAGTGAATGACAGTTGAACTGGTCATATGCCGCGCATCCCATAGGTGGCGCCGACGGATTTCCCGACGAGGTGTTGACAGCTCTTGACCGAAGCGTGAGCCATGACTACGGTACGTTGTATGCAAGAGCGGAATCGAAATTGTATTGAGGCGGGCATCGAAATCCGCAAGCTGTCGCTCTATCGCGAGGAGATCGTGACCGAGGCGGGGGCGGCCCCTGCTCGTCCGGCATTTCGCGCCAGTGTCGCGGCTGTGGTCACGAACCCCTGGGTGGGCACCGGTGCTGCCACCGACCTGTCCGATGCAGTCGGTGAAATCGCACCTCGGCTCGCGAAGTTGCTGACCGACAAACTCATCGAGACACTCGGTGGCGCGGACCGGATCGAGGCGTTCGGCAAGGCTGCAATCGTCGGCACCGCCGGCGAGATCGAGCACGGCGGCGCCCTGATCCACACGCCGTACTTCGGGAACCTCGTCCGCGAGTTCCTGCAGGGGGGGTCCATCATCTGCTTCGCTGACACGAGGGCGGAAGCAGGCGAAGAACTGATCGTCCCGATGTGGCACAAGGAGCACGCCGCCACCCGAAGTCACTACCAGACCGTGAGCGCGCGAGTGGCAGATGCACCGCGCGCCGACGAGATCGTCGTCATTGCAGCGGCGTCGACCGGACCCCGTCCGCATCCGCGCATCGGCGACCGCGCAACCGACCCCGCTGTCACCGCTCAGAACCTGGAGGCTGTCCTTTCATGAACGTTCGCAAGATCATCACCGTCGTCGAAGAGATTCTGACCGAAGGGGGCCGCCCCGTGTCGCCCGCCGCGCGCGTGGCCATCGTCGCGGCGGTTATCGACAACCCCTGGGCTGGGCAGGGTTTCGTCGACGACCTCGGTCCCGGCATCGACGACACCGCGTCGGCTGCGGGCGCACTGCTGGCGCCGAAGGTGCTCGAGGCACTCGGGGCGCCCGCGGAGGCGTACGGTAAGGCCGCAATCGTCGGACTGAACGGAGAGATCGAGCACGGCTCGGGTCTCATCCACACACTGAAGTTCGGCGACCATTTCCGCAAGGCGGCGAACGCGACGACCCTGCTGCCTGCCGTCGAGAAGCGCGGACCCGCAGGCATCGTCTTCGACATCCCGCTCAAGCACATCACCGACGCGACGATCCGATCCCACCACCAGACCGTGGAAGTGAGGATCGCCGACGCGCCGCACCCGAACGAGATCGTGATCGCACTGGCCGCAGCCGCCCAGGGACGCCCCCAGCAGCGTCTCGCTCCGCTCGCGTCCGAGCAGTAACCGGGTACGTTCCATGAGCAAGCCAACCATGGTGCTGTTGCACGGCGTCGGGCTCGATCACACGATGTGGGAGCCCGTCGCCGCGCTGCTCGCAGACCGGTACACGGTGATCACGCCCGACCTGCCCGGGCACGGCGCACGGCCCCCAGCCGCCGACGGCACGACCCTTGCCGACCTCGCCGACGGCATCGTCGACGACGTACCCCCGGGGTCGCATCTGGTGGGCTTCTCTCTGGGGGCACTCGTCGCCCAGTATCTCGCGCTCCGCCGCCCCGAACTGGTGGCGACGCTGACCTCGGTGAGTTCCGTCTGCCGGCGCACGGACGACGAGCGCACGGCGGTGCTGGCCCGATTGTGCACCGCTCGTGACGATTTCGCAGCAAGTGCGGCGACGTCGATCACCCGGTGGTACGCCGGCACCGCGGTCGGGCCGGAGTGGGTCCGCCGGACCCGGGAGACGTTGTCGGCGAACGACGTCGCATCCTTCGTGAACTGCTACCGGGTGTTCGCGACCGCAGACGCGGAAATCGGTTCGGAGCTCGATTCGATCGCCGTGCCCGCCCTCGCGGTGACCGGCAGCGACGATCCCGGTTCCACTCCGGAGATGACACACCGGCTCGCGTCGGCCTTGCCGCACTGCAGGCCGGTGATCATCGACGACGCGCGGCACATGCTTCCCATCGAGCGTCCGGAGGCGCTCGTCGACTGCATCACGACCTTCATCGGAGAGCACGCACATGTCTGACCTCGAACAGTTGCACCACTTCATCGGCGGAGAACACGTCGCGCCCAAGTCCGGCGAGTACTTCGAGAGCACGAATCCGGCCACCCGGGAGACGCTGTACCAGGCAGCCCGGGGAAACACGGCCGACATCGAGCGTGCCGTCGCGGCGGCGAAGACGGCGTTCGACGACCCGCGCTGGCGCGATCTCAGCCAGGCTCGGCGCGGCCATCTGCTTCGTCGTCTCGGCGATCTCATCGCGGAGAACGCCGAGGAGCTCGCCCGCATGGAGGTCGTGGACAACGGTAAGTTGCTGCGCGAGATGCGCGGGCAGTTGGCGACGCTGCCGGAGTATTACTACTACTACGCCGGACTGGCCGACAAGATTCAGGGCGACGTCGTTCCGACGTCGGACCGTCGGGTGCTGAACTACACCTCGCGCGAGCCGCTCGGTGTGGTGGGTGCGATCACGCCCTGGAACTCGCCGCTCACGCTCACGACCAGCAAGCTGGCTCCCGCGCTGTGCGCAGGCAACACCGTGGTCGTCAAGCCTTCGGAGTACACGTCGCGCTCGGCGCTGCGACTTGCCGAGCTGACGCTGGAAGCGGGCTTCCCGGCAGGCGCCGTCAACGTCGTGACCGGTTTCGGCGCCGAAGCCGGTCAAGCACTGGTCGACCACCCCGATCTCGCGAAGATCTCGTTCACCGGCAGCACTGCGACGGGCGCGCGGATCGCGGCGGCCACGGCGAGCCGGTTCATCGGATCGACGTTGGAGCTGGGTGGGAAGTCGCCCAACATCGTCTTCGAGGACGCGAACGTGGCCAACGCGGCGATGGGCGTCGTCGCGGGCATCTTCGCGGCCGCCGGGCAGACCTGCATCGCAGGCAGCCGGGTGTTCGCGCACCGCGCCGTCTACGACGAGTTGCTCGAGCGAGTCACCGAGCGCGCGAAGACCATTCGGATCGGTGACCCTCTCGACGACGCAACCGAACTCGGACCGCTCGCCTTCGCGGACCAGCGTGACAAGGTGGCGGGCTATGTCGATCTCGGCCGTAGCGAAGGAGCACGGGTCGTCACGGGCGGCCGGGCCTGCGACGGCGGGCTCGGCGGGTACTTCTACGAGCCCACCGTCCTCGTCGACGTCGACAACGACATGCGGGTGGTGCGGGAGGAGATCTTCGGTCCCGTGGCCGCGATCATGCCGTTCGAGACCGAGGAAGAAGTGATCCGGCTCGCCAACGACACCGACTACGGCCTCGCGGCCGGGGTGTGGACGACCAACCTGTCGCGGGCACACCGCATGGCCTCGCGACTCGAAGCCGGGACGGTCTGGGTGAACACCTACCGCGCGATGTCGCCGATGTCGCCGCGCCAGGGCTTCAAGAGCAGTGGCGTCGGCATCGAGCACGGCACCGAGACGATCAAGGAGTACACGAGGCTCAAGAGCGTCTGGATCAACACGAGCGAGGATCCCGTCGCGGATCCGTTCACCATGCGGAGCTGACCGCACCGAACTCTGGGCAGCACGATTGCCCGACGGCGCCGACACGCCGGATTTGCACATTAACCACACGAATTGCAGAGGAGGAACAGCAGATGAGGTTTTCGCTGTTCGTGCACATGGAGCGATGGGACGAAAGCGTCAGCCACCGCCAACTGTTCGAGAACCTGACCGAGCTGACGCTGATGGCCGAGGCCGGTGGATTCGAGACCGTGTGGATCGGTGAGCACCACGCGATGGAATACACCATTGCGCCCAGTCCGATGCCGTTGCTGTCCTACCTGGCCGGCCAGACGTCGACCATCCGGCTCGGCGCCGGCACGATCATCGCGCCGTTCTGGAACCCGATCCGGGTGGCGGGCGAGTGTGCTCTGCTCGACGTCATCAGCAACGGCCGCATGGAGGTCGGTCTGGCACGCGGCGCGTACCAGTTCGAGTTCGACCGCCTGGCGGACGGCCTGCCCGCCGGCGAAGGCGGCAAGCACCTGCGCGAACTCGTGCCCGCCGTGCGTGAACTGTGGAAGGGCGACTACGCCCACGACGGCGAGATCTGGAAATTCCCGACCTCGACGAGCGTGCCGAAACCGGTTCAGCAACCGATGCCACCGATGTGGGTCGCCGCCCGCGATCCGGCCTCGCACGACTTCGCGGTCGCGCAGGGGTGCAACGTGATGGTGACGCCGCTGATGAAGGGCGACGAGGAAGTCGCCGACCTCAAGAGCAAGTTCGAGACGGCTGTCGAGAATCATCCCGAGGTGCAGCGGCCCGAGATCATGGTGCTCCGGCACACGTACGTGCACTCGGCCGACGATCCGGAGGGCTGGCGACCGGCGGCCGAGGGCATCCAGAAGTTCTATCGGACGTTCGACGCGTGGTTCGGGAACAAGAAGGCCCCGGTCAACGGTTTCCTGGAACCGAGCCCGGAGTCGAAGTTCGCCGAGCGGCCCGAGTTCTCCCCGGAGTCGCTGCACAAGACCGCGATGATCGGGACGCCGGAGGAAGTGGTCGACCGCCTGCGGTACTACCAGGAACTCGGAATCGACGAGTTCAGCTTCTGGGCGGACAACACCCTCTCGCACGAGGAGAAGCGCAAGTCGCTCGAGCTGTTCATCAAGGAAGTCGTCCCCGCGTTCCGCTGACACTCGCAGGTGTCGGCACCGACACGTGGGCACCGCACCCGCCCGGGCCACCGGCGGTCCGGGCGGGTGTCGGAAACATCCGCTGCGGCGCGCCGCGGCAGCGCTCGGAGCGAACCACCAGCAATGTACGGTTGACATGCAAGATACATGGCAGACCGGTGAAGGGGGAGCGATGGACGTCGCGGCGTCGCGGAGACTCGACACGAGCAACTTCCAGGAACGCGCGGCCGACGGAATCCGGGAGATGATCATCTCGGGCGAACTCGCACCCGGACAGTCGCTGTCCGAGATTTCCCTCGCCGACACCTTCGGGATCAGCCGCACCCCCATCCGGGAAGCTCTCAAACAGCTTCAGATCGAGGGCCTGGTGGAGATCCGCCCGAGGGTGGGTACTTTCGTCGCGGTTCCGTCTCGGCGCGAGATCAACGAACTGTTCGAGATGAAACAGCTCCTCGAGGGTGGTGCCGCCCGATTGATGGCCGCGCGCGGCGACGTCCCCGAACTCTCCGCGATGAAGGCCAACGTTCGCGAGGCCGACGCCGCCGTAGAGGCCGGCGACGTCGAGCGGTACGCGCACCTGGTCCACGAGTTCCACGAGATCCTCATCGTCGGTGCGGACAACGGCAAGCTCGCCACCCACTACCGCCTGCTGATGAATCAACTCGCCTATCGGCGGCTAGTGAAAACCTCCCTCTCGCAACCCGGCCGGTCACTCGAGTCCGAACGTGAACACCACACCGTCCTCGAACTGATCATCGCCAAGGACGGTATCGGCGCCGAGAACTACATGCGACGTCACGTCCACGCCAGCCAGCAAGCGCTCATGTCACAGCTCGACAGCTGACCGAGGACACGCCAGGCCGAGGGGGACGGACCGATGTGAACCTCACCGAGATCGCGTGGGCGGCGTCGCTCGCAACCGGGGTGCTGCTCCTCGGCGTATGACCTCGGGTTCACCCGCGCGCTCCGATTGAGCGTAAACCGACGTCCGTCATGTCGGTCCGTCGACCACTACCTTCGGTGCACACTGGACTCAGCCACGCCGCCCGGATCGCTGCTCAACCGGAACAGCGGCGGCGGCGCAGGAGGGCCGGATGTTCCACCGCGGCGACCACGTCGTCACCGAAACCCCGACGCTCGACGAGGACCTGCTCGTCGAGCCCGAAGGTCGCCGCCCGTGGGTCGAATTCCTCACGTCCACGCCCGGACGGCTGACCGTGCTGGGGGTCGCGCTCATCGCCGTGGTCATCGCCGCCGGCGTGATCACCTCGGCGGCGGTCGGCGCGCGGCAACAGCGAGTCGAGGTACTCCGCACCCACACCGAGCCACTGGCGAACGCTGCCCAGGCCCTCTACAGCTCGCTGTCGATCGCCGATGCGGCCGCTACGACGTCCTTCATCTCCGGCGGCGGGTCGGGTACCGGGGCGGAGCAGTTCACGCAGGCGGTCGGGGACGCGTCGAACGCGCTGGTCACGGCCACCAACGGGGTGTCATCTCAGGATGCCGAATCGCTGTCACTGTTGTCGGATGTCGTGCGCAATCTCGCCGAGTACTTCAATCTCGTCGCCACGGCTCAAGCGAACGATCGGGCCGGCAACCCGGTCGGGGTGGCATATCTGTCCGATGCCTCGGCGCTCATGCAGGACACCATCCTCCCGTTGGCGGAGCAGTTGTACGTCCGTCAGGCCGGGGCGGTCGCCGAGACCCAGACACACACGGCCCAACTGCCCGCGGCCGCGTTCACGGTGACCGCGGCCGCGCTCGCCGCGCTCGTCTTCGCCCAGCTGTACGTCGTGCGAAAGAGCAAGCGCCGGTTCAACCCCGGCCTCGCTGTCGCAACGTTGCTCATGGCGGGACTTCTGATCTGGCTGATCGCCGGAAGCCTGGTGTCGACGTCGGCAAGCGAACGCGCGAGAACCGAAGGAACACAACCCATCAACACCGTCGCGCGCGCTCGAATCCTGGCGCAGCAGGCCCGCGCCGACGAGACCCTCGCCCTGCTGCAGCGCGGGGCCGACACCCAATCGGAGATCGATTACACGCGGCACTCCCAGGCATTGACCGACGAACTCACCCGGCAGCTGGACAGCTCGCACGGTGAGGTCGCCACGGACGACCTCCGCGATGCCGCGGCGGCCCGCGACGGCTGGCTGGCTGCGCACCGGGACATCGAGATCGCCCTGGAGCGCGGTGACTACCCGACCGCCGCGGCGATCGCCGCCGGCTCCGGCTCCGGCACCTCGGCGGCGAAGTTCGCGGCCATGGACGAAGCGCTGCAAAACGCGATCGACCGACTTCGCGACGACGAGGCAAGCGCCGTGACCGACGCCTATCGGTCGATGTCGTCCTTGGCGATCGGTAGCATGATTATTGGCGTGTCCTGCGGATTCGCCGTCGGCGGGGGTATCTGGCCGCGACTGAACGAGTATCACTGATGACGCAGATGAGGATTGCGAGACCGGGGGCGAGGCCGCGTGCTCGGCACCTGGTCGGCATTCTCGCTGTCGCCGTTTTCGCGGGCTGCGCGGCACCCGACCCTCTCACCCCGACGGTCGCGGGCACGTACACCACACGGCCGATGACGAACGGTGCGCAAATCATCCCGCCCACGAACAATCCGCCGCCTGCAGGACCGTCTCCCGAGTCGTGCGGAGCGCTCGCGAGCCTGCGGCCCGGCCCGCAGCCCCCGCCCGGGCAGATGCCGCCCGGTGGGGCACTCGCCGAGATCGCGGCGCGCGGCCGGTTGATCGTCGGTGTCGACCAGAACACGAACCCGTTCAGCTTCCGCGACCCGACCACGGGCACCCTGCAGGGCTTCGACATCGACGTGGCGAAGGAAATCACCCAGGACATCTTCGGCGATCCGTCAAAAGTCGAATTCCGGCTGCTCACCTCGGCCGGCCGGTTCACGGCACTCGAGCACAACGATGTCGACGTCGTCGTTCACGCCACCGCGATCACGTGCGAACGCGCCCAGCGCGTCGCCTTCACCACCGAATACTTCCGCGCCTTTCAGCGAATCATGGTCCCGCGGGGTTCCGACATCACGGGGCCGGCGGACCTGGCCGGAAAACGGGTCTGCACCTTCGTCGACACCACGTCACTCCCCACTGTCCAACGGGTCGCGCCGGAAGCCACGATCGTGGCGGTCCCCGATTGGGACGACTGCCTCGTCACCATGCAGAAACGGCAGGCCGACGCGACCAGCACCTCCGACTCGCTCCTGGCCGGCCTGGTGTCCCAGGACCCGCATTTTCAGATCGTGGGACCACCGATGGAGGACGAAGAGCACTGGGGAATCGGTGTCAACAAGTACAAGGACGACCTGGTGCGGTTCGTCAACGGCACCCTCGACCGCATGCGCGCGGACGGCATGTGGATGCGCCTGTACGACCGGTGGCTCGCCGCTTCGCTCGGGCCGGTCGCAGGCCCGCCCCCGGCCACCTATCGGGATTGAAACGACGGTTCCGCTCGCACAACCAACCGAAAGTTGGTTGATGATGCAGGCAGTTCTGCTGTGAGCAGGCACCGGTCACCGATCCGCAACCGGCGACATCTTTCGTTCCCAGGTTAGTCGGCATCGAGCGTCCACGTTCGCGCGTGCGCATACCGCCGTCACTGCGGCACGACTCGATACTCAGCTGGCGCCGGGGATAATTCCCGCCCGCGAAAGCTGGCCCATTACATCGATCAGCCAGGAAGTTACGCGCGGGTGGAAATGGGGACCAGAAGTTTCAGCTGTCTCCCGCCAGATGAACGAAGCTGTCCGTTTGAATCACCTTTTACGTGCAGTGGCCGGCGATGTCGTCGGGGGCGCAGCCCACGATAATCGGCAGCCCGACAGCCGGCAGCCCAAACAACGAGGAGGAGGGAGTGGCACACCAATGGTGAGGTTTCGATGATCGAATCCCTTGTGGTGTCTCAGAAGGTCGGCCTCCCAGTAAGGCGGCTCAACCGGATTGCGTCAGGTTGCGCACCTCGTCGGCTGGCAGAGGAGAACGCGCCTGCCGACCTTCGTTCATGTCGCCCCGTTCGCGCGCGGCCGGTGGGGCTCTACCTGTGCCGACGGAACGGCCCCCGCTCCTTCACGGGATCGGGGCCGTTCACGTCATCCGGCGTGTCGGTTCGGTCACGTGAGCACCGCGGCGGGTGCGCCGCCCGGTGCGCCGGTGACGGCATACACTTTGCCGTCCGCGTAGTCGGTGACGTACAGCGTGCCGGTGTCCGGATCGACCAGCAGGACTCGGTAGGGTCCGTACGACCCGGAGGTCGAGCCGTCCGGGTCGGTCACGAAGGTGCCGAGGACGGCGTATGTCGAGGCGTCGACCACCGAGACGGTCCGGCCGTCCGCGCCGGAGACATACAGCAGATCGCCGTCCGCGCTGACAGCCACGTCTTGTGCTCCCGCGGGCAGCCGGACGGTCGCGAGCTGGGTCCCGTAGGTGGTACTGGACGGGTCGACGTCGATCACCGTGACGACCTCGTATCCGCCCGTCACGCGCCAGGTCTGTCCGGTTTCGTCGGTGATGAACCATCCGTTGGAGTAGCCGCCGCTGGCGCGCTCCACCGTGCTGACGTGGTACGTGACATAGGCTCGGGTGCCGTCCGCGTTGATCGCGACACTGCTGGTGACATCGGTGAACTCGCTGCTCGAGCGGGTGTGGTCCCACACAGGCCCGACTCTCAGGGTGCTGATCGCCGTCATGGATTCGGTGTCGATCACGGTAACGGACGCGGCCGGCTCCGACGACGTCATGGAGATGCCCGCGCCGCTCGTGCCGTACAGGCGACTTCCGTCCTCGCTGACGGCCAGATCGGTGAAGTATCCGAGGGGCTGGGAGGTGATCACGTCGTTCGTTGCGGTATCGACCACCGACACGGTGCCGTCCTCACCGCTGGCGTAGAGGCGTGTCCCGTCGGGGCTCACGATCAGCTCCTGCGCCAGGGAATAGCCCTGAAAGTCCGGGGACGTGGGCAGATAGATCGTGTCGACGACGGTGCCGGTGGTCGTGTCGATCACCGAGACGGTGCCGGCCCATGGGCTGTTGACGTACACCCGGTCCGCGTCCGGGGTGGCCGCGATGTTCGACGACGCCCAGTCGACCGCGATCGGCGACCCGACGACCGTGTTGGTGTCGCGGTCGACGACCTGAACGAAGCCGTCTTCGCTCACGACGTACAGCCGGTCGCCGACGAGGACCGCGCCGGTCGGGGTGCCTTCCGCCGGGATCGATGTCGAGTCGACCTCGAGGACATCGGGAACCTGCGTCGGTGAGACCGCAACGGTGACAACGATGTTCGTCACTGCTTGGCCGTCTGCGAGGGCGATGGTGAAGTGGTCGGCGTCCTCTCCCGGCGTTTGCAGGGCGAGGTCGCGGGCGGCGACGGTCGGGATGTAGGTGAAGGTCGAGCCGTCGGAGAGGACCGATCCGGACCCGGGCGCGGTGTTCGAGAAGGTGACCGGGTCGCCATCCGGGTCTTTGGGGTCGACGAGGGTGACGAGGACCGCGCCGTCGGACGGCCGAGGTGCGCCGGCCGTCCAACTTGCTGTGGGTGCGGAGTTCACGAATGTGAGTGTCACGGCCCGCACCCGCCCGTCGGCCGCATCGGTGACGAGCATCCGGGAACCGTCGGCACTGAGCACGATGGAATGGTCGCCGGACTCGGTGGGCGAGTCGAAGGAGAGTGTGGACACGACGGTGTTGATGCGCGTGTCGATGACGGTCAGCCTGTCCGGATCGGAGACGACATAGGCTGCGCTCCCGTCGGGGGACACCCGCACGTCGGTCGGCCGCGACCCGACGGCGACAGTGCCGACGATGGTGTTGTTGGCGGTGTCGATGACCGAGACGCTGTTGCCGGCGCGGTTGGTCACGTACACACGTTTGCCGTCGGGGCTCACGGCGACGCCGCTGGGAGTCGTGCCGGTCTTGACGGTGGCCACGACGGTGTTGTTGGCAGTGTCGATGACCGAGACGGTGTTGCTGCTGCGGTTGGTGACGTACACACGGGTGCCGTCGCGGTTGACGGCGACGGCGCTGGGAGTCGTGCCGGTCTTGACGGTGGCGACGACGGTGTTGTTGGCGGTGTTGATCACCGAGACGTTGCCGCTGCTGCTGTTGGTGACATACGCGCGCGTGCCGGTGGGGTTGACCGCGACGGCGCTGGGAGTCGTGCCGGTCTTGACGGTGGCGACGACGGTGTTGTTGGCGGTGTTGATCACCGACACGTTGCCGCTGACGCTGTTGGTGACGTACACCCGGGTGCCTGTCTCTTATACCCAACAGGCGCTGCGAGACGTTCCGGTCGTGACGGTC
>NZ_JBHUSF010000167.1:0-18804 GCF_042673295.1 Rhodococcus sp. NPDC057014 | reverse complement strand
GTTGACGAGCATCGCCGCGAAGACCACCGCGCAGCCGACGGCGCCGACGGCGAGAGCGGTCCTGATCCCACCCTCGGTGGGATGCAGGTCCGGTGCCAGGTTCGCGGCGAGCACCGCGCCCGCGACGGCGCTGCCGAACGAGCCGCCGACGGTGCGCAGCACCTGGTTGAAGCTCACGGCGCTGCCGAGTTCGGTGTCCGCGACACTGCGGGCGATCAGGGCGGGCATCGCCGCGTACGTCATACCCATTCCCATGCCGAATCCGAACATGCCGATCAGGATTTCCCACAGTTCGTCGTGGGCGAACCAGAGGAGCACGCTCGAGGCCGTCACGAGGCCCGCGCCGGAGAGCAGCAGCGTCCGCATGCGTACCCGTTGCGAGAGCGCGCGCACGAGTCGGTTCGCGCCGAAACTCGCCACCGACAGCGGAAGCATCACGAATCCTGCCCAGAACAGCGGCAGTGCGATGCCGTATCCGGTGGAGGCGGGCGCCTGCGCGATGAGGCTGCCGATCGAGAGTCCGATGTACATCGTGGCGCCGAGACCGATCGCGGTGCTGTTCGCGACCAGTACGTCGCCGTTGCGCAGCACCCGCAGGTTGATCAGCGGATTCGGGGTGCGCAGTTCCACGACGCACCACAGCGTCAGCAGTATCGCCGCAGCGGCGAAGAATCCGATGGTCCACGGGGAGGCCCATCCCCACCGCGATCCCTCGCTGACGCCGACGAGGAGTGACGCGAGACCCGTTCCGACCAGCAGAGCCCCGGGGACGTCGAGTGTGCACCGAGGTGCCCGCTCGTCCGGTCCCGCGGGAATCACCCGCCAGACGACGACGATGGTGGTGATCAGGAACAGAGCCGCGAACCAGAAGGCGAAGCGGAATCCGAGAAGGTCGGCGAGGATGCCGGTCAGGGGGTATCCGAGCCCGAGGCCGGTGGTCACCGTCACCGACAGGCTCGAGATGCCGACGCGGGCCTGGCTGTCGGGGAGGTAGCGGCGGGCGAGCGCGATCGTCACCGGAACGATCCCGTACGTGAGTCCCTGCAGAGCGCGTCCGATCAGGAAGACGGTGAAGTTGGGGGCGGACGCGGCGATGATCGAGCCGGCGAGGATCGTCGCCAGGGAGCACAGGAGCAGGCGCTTCTTGTGAGGTCCGTCGCTCAGCCGGCCCATGATCGGCGTGGCGATCGCCCCGACCAGGAGGTTGACGGTGAGCATCCACTGTCCGGTGCTCACCTCGACGTGCATGTCGTGGGAGATCGTGGGCACCAGCAGCATGCCGAGGGAACTGACGACCGCGGTGGTCAGGGCGGCATAGGCGAGGGCGGGCAGTAACCGGGGGTGTGTCGCGGCGTCAGTCGGTGGGTGCATCGTCCACCAACTTGCGCAGAATCGGGACCAGGGAGTCCAGAGTCGCTTTCTCTTCCGCCGTCAACCGCTCCGCGATGGCGTGTTCCAGCCACTCGAGGCCCTTCGACCGCTCCTGTATCAGTCTCTCGCGACCGGCATCGGTGAGTTCGATCCAGATCCGGCGCCGGTCCTGCTCGTCGGGGGTGCGCGCCACCAGACCGAGACCTTCGAGTTCGCGCACGGCCGTCGCGATCGCCTGTGGCGTGATCTTCTCGGCCGACGAGAGTGTCGAGGCCGACGTCCGTCCGTGCTTCGACAGGTACGCGAGCACACCTATCTTGCCGACGGAGATCGTCCTGCCCGCGGTGAGCTGTCGCCAGATCGGGCGCAACGCTTCCCGCAGAACCTGCGCGGTGGCCTGTTCGGTGATCATGAGCAAAGCGTACAACCCAATTGATCAATTTAGTTGTCTAAATGGGGAGGCTCACACCGCCCACCGCAGGATCGCCCGCAGCGGACAGCGTCAGCGATATCCTTGAGAGCACGCCATCGAGAGGTGAGTCCACGGTTGTATCCGCGCTGGTCATGCCGTCGGAACCAGCGCGCGGCAGCACGAGCCGACGGAGTGAGTAGACCGGCCGATGGGTGAAGGTGACCCGCTCGACACGCAGCGGAACCCGCCGTCCCCGGCCGCGGAACTGGCAGGCACCGGCTTCGACGACGCCCAGGAGATCGGACGCGGCGGTTTCGGCGTCGTCTACCGCTGCACGCAGGCGGACCTGGATCGCACGGTCGCGGTGAAGGTGCTCACCGTCGATCTCGACGAGGAGAACAAGGCCCGGTTCTTCCGGGAGCAGCGGGCCATGGGCCGGATGACCGGGCACCCCAACATCGTGAACATCCTGCAGGTCGGGGCCACCGCGAGCGGCCTGCCCTACATCGTGATGCCGTATCACCCGCAGGATTCCCTCGACGCGCTCATCCGCCGCCGCGGGCCGTTGCCGCTGGCCGAGGCGCTGCGGCTGGGGGTGAAAATGGCCGGTGCGGTGGAGACGGCGCACCGGCTCGGGATCCTGCACCGCGATATCAAACCCGCGAACATCCTGCTCTCCGATTACGGCGAACCGGAGTTGACGGACTTCGGCATCGCGCACATCACCGGCGGGTTCGAGACCGCGACCGGTGTCGTCACCGGGTCGCCGGCGTACACCGCGCCGGAGGTCCTCGCGGGTGATCCGCCGAGTCCGGCCGCGGACGTGTACGGTCTCGGGGCCACGCTGTTCAGTGCGCTGACCGGTCATGCCGCGTTCGAGCGTCGCAGCGGGGAGCAGGTGGTCGCGCAGTTTCTGCGGATCACCACGCAGGAGGTGCCGGATCTGCGGGAGCACGGAATCCCGGACGACGTGTCCGAGGTGATCGCCCGCGCGATGTCCCGCGAGCCCGGTCAGCGACCGGCGACCGTTGCCGACTTCGGCGAGGAATTGCGGGCTCTGCAACGCAACCACGACCTCCCCGTCGACGACATGGCACTGCGCACCGAACCCGATGCGCAGGGCAACGGTGAGCAACCGACCTCGCATCCCGGACGGTCGCACGGCCCGTCCACGCTGGGGGCGACGGGAAGCCTCCCGCTGGAACTGACCAGTTTCGTGGGGCGCCGGCACGAGCTCACCGAGGCGAAGAACCTGCTGGCCGGATCGCGGCTGGTGACGCTGACCGGGATCGGCGGGGTGGGCAAGACCCGGTTGGCGATGCGCGTCGCAGCTGCCGTCCAGCGCGACTACGACGACGGTGCGCGGCTGATAGAACTGGGCGAACTGCGCGACGGGTCGTCGCTTGTCGACGCGTTGGCCGCGGCGGTGGGGGTGCGGGATCATTCGACGCGGCCGTTGCGGGAGGTGCTGATCGAGTTCCTCACGTCGAGAGAACTGCTGTTGGTCCTCGACAACTGCGAGCAGATGGTGGACGCGGTCGCCGAACTCGCCGGCCTCCTGCTGCGGGCCTGTCCGCGGGTGCGGATCCTGGCCACCAGCCGCGAACCCCTGGTCATCGGGGGAGAGGCGGTGTTGCGGGTGCCGCCCCTGGGGGTCCCGGACCCGGAGCGGACTCCGTCGGTGCGGGGGTTGCCCAAATACGATGCGGTGACGTTGTTCGCCGACCGCGCCGCTGCGGCGGTTCCCGGGTTCGTGCTGACCGAGGCGAACGCGGCGGCGGTGGCGGGGATCTGCCACCGGCTCGATGGATTGCCGTTGCCGATCGAGTTGGCCGCCGCGCGGTTGCGGGCGATGTCGCCCGAGCAGATCCTGCAGCGGCTGACCGACCGCTACGCCCTGCTGTCCCGCGGCAGCCGGGGTGCGCCGACGCGGCAACAGACCCTGCGGTTGTCGGTGGACTGGAGTTTCGAACTGTGCACCGCTCGTGAACAACTGGTGTGGGGACGGTTGGCGGTGTTCGCGGGGAGTTTCGAACTCGATGCCGCGGAGCAGGTCTGCGGCGACGGTTTGGGCCCGGACGGGTTGCTCGACACTCTGACGTCCCTGGCCGACAAGTCGATCCTGATCCGGGAGGAACACGGGCCGGTGGTGCGGTTCCGGATGCTCGAGACGCTCCGCGAGTACGGCTACGAGAAACTCGAGCAGACCGGCGAGACCGTGACTTTGCGCCGCCGTCACCGGGATTGGTACGAGGCCTTGGCAGTGGATGCGGACGCGGAGTGGATCAGCGCCCGACAGCTGGACTGGATCGCCCGGTTGAAGCGGGAACAACCGAACCTGCGGGAGGCCCTCGAATTCAGTGTCGACGACGATCCCGCCGCCGGCCTCCGCACCGCCACCGCACTGTTCCTGTTCTGGAGCTCCCAGGGAACATACAACGAGGGTCGGCGCTGGCTCGAACAACTGCTCGCCCGCCAGAGCGGGCCACCCACCCTCGAATGGGCCAAGGCGATCTACTGCGCCAGCGTGATGGCCAACGTGCAGGGCGATCTCGAGACGGGGGCCGCGCTCGTGGCGGAGGGACGCACGCTCGCCGCACAGACCACTGACCCCATGATGCGCGCGTTCGTCTCCTTCGCCGACGGAATGCTGGCTCTTCTCGGGGGTGATCCCGTCCGCGCCCGCGCGCATCTCGAACCCGCACTCGCGGAATTCAGCGAACGCGGAGAGCGGACACTCGAAGTGGCCGCCCTGTACCCGTTGGGGACAGCTTATGGAATGTCCGGTCTGACGGACGAGGCCGTCGAACGCCACGAGCGGGTTCTCGCGATCACGGAACAGTACGGCGAGAAGATGTACCGGTCTCATTCGCTGTGGGCCTTGGGGATTGCCGTCTGGCAGCGGGGTGATGCGGATCGTGCGGTCCGGCTCCTCGACGAGGCGCTGGAGTTGACCAAGCGGGTGCGCAGTCCCCGCGTCGTCGCAGCCTGTCTCGCAGCCCTCGCGTGGATCGGCCTCGAACAACACGACGCACTCCGGGCCGCCGTGCTGCTGGGGGCCGCCGACGAGCTGGCGCGGGCGATCGGAAGTTCCGCCGTCATCCATTCCAACCTGATCGTCCACCACGAGGAATGCGCCGAGAATGCCCGGAAAGAACTCGGCGACAAAGCATTCGCAGAAGCCAAGCGCAAAGGTGAACAACTCGGCTTCGACGCGGCCATCGCCTACGCCCTCCACGAGCAACCACCCGGGACCTCCACACCCGACACCGACGCGCCGACGCGACTGACGAAGCGAGAACGCCAGGTCGCCGGCCTGATCGCCGAAGGCCTGACCAATCAGGCCATCGCCGACCGCCTCGTGATCTCACCCCGCACCGCACAGGGACACGTGGAGCACATCCTGGCGAAACTGGGCTTCACCTCCCGCACACAGGTCGCGGCCTGGGTCGTGGAGCGGACGCACGGTTAGGGTTACATGTTGGCTTCGAGGGTTTGTCCGCCGACGGTGACCGGTGAGGTCCCGACCAGAACGAACACCGTGCGTGCCCACTGGTCGGTGGAGTTGCGCCAGACGTGCATGGTCCCGCGCTGGACGATGCTGTCGCCGGTGGTCAACACCGCGACGTCTCCGCCATCCAGCACTGCTTCGAGTTGACCACTGATCACGACGCCGTAGTCGAGGCTCTGGGTTCGATGGAACGGGAACTCACTGTTCGGAGCCCAGTCCACGATGTAGAAGGCGGTTCCGTCCGCGGTCGAGAACGTCTCGATCAACTCCGCTCCGTCCCGCGGATCCGTATTGTCGGACGGAAACGTGTCGGTGGCCCACAGTCGTGTCGCGAATGCGGCAGGGGACGCTTCGAACGCTTCGACGATCGAATCGGAAAGGACGACCGAGCGGCCGTCCGAATCGTGGCCGGTGACAACACGTCGTGCCTGGTGCTTCATCTTTCGCTCTTCTTCCGGGGTGTGAGTGTGACGTGACCGAACACAGACAAGGGGTCGGCTGTCAGCCCAACCGCTCGCGGGCCCAGGCGGCGGATTCGGTGATCGTCCGGTCGGCCTCGGGGTCATTGCCCACGGCGAACGTGTGAACATGCTGTCTGCTCGGAGCGACGTCGAGCGTCACCTCGACGCCCGCGGCATCGGCCGCCTCGACGAATTTCCGTATGCCGCCGAGCAGATTCTCGTGCCCGCCCGCCGACAGGTACACCGGGGGGAATCCAGCGAGATCGGCGTACGTCGGGTTGCAGAGCGGGTCCTTGGTGCTGCGATCACCGAAGGCGAGTGAGCCCATCGCCACGATGATGGCCTTGCTCGCGAGTATGTCGTTCTCTTCGTTGACCATCCACTCGCCGTCCCAGTCGAGTCCGGGAGAGAAGGTCACCACTGCTCCGGGGGTCGGTAGGCCCCGGGTTCGGAGACTCACGACGAGCGCGAGCGCGAGTGTGCCGCCTGCAGAGTCACCCGCACTGACAATCCGGTGCGGTGCGAAGCCCTGATCGATCAGCCACCGAAACGCCGTGACCCCATCGTCGACCTGAGCGGGATAGGCGTGCTCCGGTGCGCGTCGATAGTCGACGAGCAGGATGCGAGAACCGATTTCTCGTGCGAGGTGACCGGCCATCTTCCGATGCGAGTGGGCGGATCCGGTGATGAAACCCCCGCCGTGGAAGTAGAGGACGACCGTTGTCGGATCGGTGTTTGCCGGAATGCTCCACACGGCGGAGAGTCCGTCGATGTCGACCGACTCGTAGCTGACCCCCTTCGGTTCGGTTGCGACGGTGTGCCACCCCTCCTGCATGTCCCGCATGACCTGCACCGACATCTCCGGGTCGGCCTGCATGCGGGCGACCCAATCCAGGTAGAGAGTGCGGAGGGGATCAGCGAACTCGGTCGACATCGTGGGTACCTGACTTTCATTTCTCGGTGGGTGGATCAATGCGTTGCCAGTAGTGGTTGATGGCGCTCAGTGGATTTTTGGTGAATGTCATGCCCGGCTGTCGGCCAGGTCGTCTTGGGCACTGTCGTTCACCTGTCGATTCCGCGTGCTCGCGGCGAGGACGAGAACCAGTCCGGCACCGACGAGAGAGGGGACCATGAATGCGAAGAGACCTGCGCGTGGCGTCGCGAACAGCGCGCCGATCTGAGGGCCGAGGATCGCACCGATTCGGCCGATGCCCAGGCAGAATCCGATTGCGGATCCCCGAATTGCTGTCGGATAGTGTGCAGCGATCACGCCGTACATGAGCGTGCTGGTGCCAACGGTTCCGACGCCCGCTGCGAAAGCGGCGACGAAGAGGCCGGCCGCACCGAGTTCGGTACCGAACGCGAGCGCCAGCAGAGCGACGGCTCCGAGGAGGAAGTACGGGACTACGGTCCGCGTCGCACCACCCCGGTCCACGAGCAAGGCGCCGACGATCGTGCCCACGACCGCACCGAACTGCAGCATCATCAGCGCCAGAATTCCTTGTGTTCCACCGAAACCCAGTTCCTTGGTCATACTCGGCAGCCAGGTGTTGGGGCCGTAGACGAGAATCTGGCAGCAGAACATCACCGCCGTAAAGATTGCCGTGGCAAACAGGTATCGACGCGACAGGAGCAGTCGTATGCCGCCCTTCGCCTGATCTGCTGGACGGGCGTCTGTCGCAGTGAGCTCGATGCCGAACCGGTTGGCGACCGCGCGTGCTTCCCCGTCGCGGCCACGCGCAGCGAGGAGGCTCGGCGATTCGGGGAGCGCGAAATACAGGATCGGGACGAGGACGATCAGCGCACCGCCAAGCAAATACAGGAGCCGCCACTGCTCGGACGGTGGCGTGGTTTTCGCGAGCGCATCCGCACCGGGAAGCACGATCAGCGCGGCGACCGTGGCGAGGACACCGCCGATCGGGTATCCGGTAAGGGTGATTCCATTGAACAGCTGCTTGCGCCGGGCGGTTGCGAACTCACTGGCCAGGGCTACCGCGGCGGGGACGACAGCACCGAGTCCGACGCCGGAGAGAACGCGGCCGATTCCGAAGACCGTGAAGCTGGGCGCGAACGCACACACCAGGCACAACAATGAGAACCAGGTGACACCAGCCAAGATCACGGCGCGCCGCCCGATGCGGTCGGCGAGAGTGCCGGCGACGAGGAAGCCGACCATCAGGCCGCACAGAGTCATGCTGTGAACGTCCGCCAGTGCAGATTTTTCCAGCCCCCACTGGTGCATGAGCGAGGGCAGAGTTGCACCGAAGACGATCAGGTCGTATCCGTCAGCGAGAATGGTGGCGAAACACAGGGCCAACACCAGACCGGGGCCACGAGAGGCTGACGCGCTGGGGGTGAGCGAAGTGGGCATGTGTTGCTTTCGTGTCGGGAGAATGACTGCAAGCCGGCATGTAACTCGGCTCACACTCATGAAACATCAGAGGCAGCATCGAATCGACTGAAAAATCTCGAAGTTCGAATTCGGTCCACGGCAATCAAAGGGTCCTTCGGAAAACCTGAATTCGAACTTCGTCAGAAGTCAATTGATCGGCGATTGGGTGAGTCATAAACTCGGACACAAGGTGCTCGCCGCCAAGTCGACAGCAGAATGGGTCGGCCCTCGGTCAGGCAGACATCCCGGCTATCGCGAGGAACACCCCGGAGATGCTGCTCGACGACCCCTCACATGAAGGACTACGGCGAGCGACCGCCGGTCCAGTGCGCGGTCGGGCCGTCGGCCGGGATGACGCCGAGCTCAACGAGTTTCTCGGCGGAGCCGGGCCACGGCCCTCGAGACGACACATTCAGCAATGGAAGAGGACACAGTATGAAGAAGATTCGGATCGGATCTGGAAGTGGATTCTGGGGCGACAATCTGGACCCTGCGATCGAGATTGCCAAGCACGGTGACGTGCAGTACCTCGCATATGACTTCCTGGGCGAGCCGACCATCCCGTCCCTGCAGAAGATGCAGCGCAAGGATGCGTCGCGCGGCTATGTCCCGTCGATCCGGGCTGTGGTCCGTGGTGTGCTGCCGATCTGTCTGGAAAAGGGCATCAAGATCTTGACCAACGCGGGTGCTGCCAATCCGCAGGCCTGTGCTGACACGATCCTGACCACCGCGAAGGAACTCGGGATCACCAAGCTGAAGGTGGGTATCGTCACCACCAACGATGTTCAGGCCAAGGTCGAGGAACTTCTCGACAACGGAGTCCAGTTCACCAACCTCGACAACGGCGACGCGGATCTCGGCCGAGTGCGCGACAAGATCGTGGGATCGTATGTCTACTCCGGCGCCTACGGTTACGTGGAGGCGCTCGAAGCGGGCTGCGACATCATCATCTCCGATCGAGCCACCGACGACGCGGCTATTCTGGCCCCGCTCGTCCACGAATTCGGCTGGAAGTGGGACGAGTGGGACAACCTCGCGATCGGCATCCTCGCCGGACATCTGATCGAGTGCGGCGCGGCGTGCAGCGGCGGGATCTCGAGCCTGTGGCGCGAGGTTCCCGAGCCCTGGAATATCGGTTACCCGATCGCCGAGGTCAACGAGAGCGGTGAACTGTTCATCACCAAAGTGGACGGCACCGGCGGCGTCATCAACCAGGTCACCTTGACCGAGCACCTCCTGTACGAAGTGCACGACCCGGGTAACTACCTGATGCCTGAGGTGATCACGGATTTCACCAACGTCGAGATGGACGAGGTCGCCAAGGACCGTGTCAAGGTATGGGGCGCCAAGGGCAAGCCACGTCCGGACACCCTCAAGGCGGGCATCGCCTACATGGACGGTTTCATCGGCGAGGCCGAGTCGTCAGTGACCTGGCCGGACGCCGTCGAAAAGGCCGAGCGATCGATCGAGATCATCAAGAAGCGTCTGGAGATGGTAAACCTCGACGCCGAGGAAGTCCGGTTCGACATGATCGGCGTCAACTCGTGCCACTGGTCGGCGTCGCCCGCTCCGGACCCGGACATCAACGAGGTCCGTATTCGCGTCGCGGCCAAGTGCGCCGAGCGTGCAGAGGCAGCGAAGGTAGCTCGCGAATGCGTGATGCTGATGGGCACCGGCCCGATCGGATCGACCGGTCAGCTCAACACTCCGCCGCCGCGCGAGGTTTTCGCACTGTGGCCGACCTTGATTCCGCGCGAGGAGATCTCGCAGACCGTCGAGACTAGGGAACTGTGACGACATGAGCCGTATCCATTTGAACGACATCGCCTACGCCCGCTCCGGCGACAAGGGCGACATCTGCAATATCGCTGTCATTGCCAAGGAGAAGCGCTTTTACCCGCTGATCCTGGAGTACCTGACCGCAGACGTGGTCAAAGAGTTCTTCGGCGAGATGGTCAAGGGCGAGGTGGACCGCTACGAGGTGCGCACCCTGGAAGCGATGAATTTCGTTCTGCGCAATGCACTCGGCGGCGGAGCCACGCGTAGTCTGCGTGCCGACTTCACCGGCAAGACGATGTGCCAGGCCCTGCTGCGCATCGATTTCGAGGTCGCCGAGCCCGATCTGCACTTGATCCGTGAGTCTTTCGGCGCAGACCCGGTCCTTCAGGGCCGGGGATAGCCGATCTGGATTTGTCGGACCGTGTGGCTAGTGTCTTCGGTCATGGCGGGGAGGGTGGTCAAGCGGGCGTTCAAGTTTCGTTTCTATCCGACTGTGGTGCAGGCGGAGCAGCTTGCTCGGACGTTCGGGTGCACCCGGTATGTCTACAACCGGGCGTTGGCCGAGCGGACGCGGGCGTGGTCGCAGGAGCAGCGTCGGGTGACATACGCGGATACCTCGAAGATGCTCACCGGGTGGAAGCGGGACGCGGAGACCGCGTGGTTGGCGGAGCCGTCGAAGGGGCCGCTGCAGGAGTCGCTGCGGCAGTTGCAGGGTGCGTTCGAGAGGTTCTGGCGCAAGCAGACCCGCTACCCGCAATTCAAGAAGAAGGGTCAGTCGAAGGATTCGGCGACCTACTTCTCGAACTGCTTCACCTACCGCGGTGGGCAGCTCCGGTTGGCCAAGCAGTCCGAACCCCTGGATATTCGGTGGTCGAGGCCGCTGCCGGAGGGGGCTGTGCCGTCGCAGGTGACGGTGTCGCGTAATGCTCGTGGTCAGTACCATATTTCGATCCTCGTCGAGGACATGATTCCCGAACTCGAGCCGGTCGATCGGGTGGTCGGGCTCGATGCCGGGATCACTAGCCTGTACACGCTCTCGACGGGGGAGAAGATCACCAACCCGCGCCATGAGCGCAGCGACCGTGTGCGGTTGGCGAAGGCGCAACGGGTGCTCGCCAGGAAGGAGAAAGGGTCCCGTAACCGGGCCAAGGCCCGACTGAAGGTCGCGAAGATTCATGGCCGGATCGCTGATCGGCGCCGTGATTATCTGCACACACTCTCCACTCGTTTGGTGCGCGAAAACCAAGTGATCGCCATCGAGGATCTGAGTGTGCGGAACATGGTGAAGAATCGGTCGTTGTCTCGGGTGATCTCGGATGCGGGGTGGTCCGAGTTCCGGTCGATGCTCGAGTACAAGGCCGACTGGTACGGGCGGCGGGTGGTGGTGATCGACCGGTTTCATCCGTCGTCGAAGACCTGCTCGGTGTGCGGGGAGGTCGCTTCGGCGATGCCGCTGAATGTGCGGGAGTGGGCGTGCCGGTGCGGCGTCGTCCACGACCGGGATGTGAATGCGGCGAGGAATATTTTGGCCGTCGGACTGGCGGTGGCAGCCTGCGGAGACGGTGTGAGACCACCCCGCACATAACGTGCGGGGCGGCGACTGTCGGTGAAACAGGAACCTCGGGACGTGAGTTTCGAGGGGAATCTCGGTAGTTCACGGCCGAGAGGACGTCAAGCACTGATCGGTTCGATTTAGTACTGCACAATCGACAAGAGTTCGGAGATCCCGAGATGAGTGACAAAGCGCAAGTTGTCGGCGTCAACATGGTGAAATTCGCCAAGCCCGGCGCAAACGACCCGTACGAGGTGATGGCCGCGGAGGCGATCCGCGGGGCCCTCGCCGACGCGGGAATCGACTACTCCCTGGTACAGCAGGCATTCGCCGGCTATGTGTACGGCGACAGCACGTGTGGTCAGCGCGCGGTGTACTCGGTCGGGATGTCCGGCATTCCCGTGTACAACTTGAACAACTACTGCGCGTCCGGTTCGTCCGCGCTCATGCTCGCCCGCCAGGCAGTCGAGACCGGGATCGTGGACTGCGCGCTGGCGTTCGGATTCGAGGAGATGACACCGGGTGCCCTGGGCAGCGCGTTTCCTGATCGGACGTCTCCGGTGGGCTGGATTCACGAGCGTCGGGTGGAGCTGCATCCGGAGCTGCCGACCGATGCCCCACGTGCGATCCAGGCATTCGGCGCGGCCGGGTGGGAGTACATCGAGAGGTACGGTGCGAATCCGGACATCTTTGCGCGAGTTGCGGTCAAGTCCCGTACCCACGCGAGTAACAACCCGTATGCGCTGTTCACCAAGCCTCTGACCGTCGATCAGGTGATGGAAGCGCCGACCCTGTTCCCGTATCTGACCCGCTTCATGGCGTGCCCCCCCACTTGCGGAGCGGCAGCTGCGATCGTGGTCAGCAAGGCCTTCGCCCAGCGACACGGACTTGCGGGCGGTGTCGAGATAATCGGCCAGTCGATGACCACCGACACCGAGGCCAGTTCGGTTGACCTGATCAACCTGGTCGGCGCCGACATGACGCGCCGTGCGGCGGCAGAAGTGTACGAATCGGCCGGCGTCGGCCCTGAGGACGTCGACGTCGTCGAGTTGCACGACTGCTTCACGCCGAACGAAGTCATCAGCTACGAAGGCCTGGGCCTGTGCGCCGAAGGTACTGCGGAGAAGCTCATTCTGAACGGGGACAACACTTACGGAGGCAAGTATGTGGTGAACCCATCCGGTGGGCTGATGTCCAAGGGCCATCCGCTCGGTGCGACCGGTCTTGCACAGTGCGCCGAGCTCGTCTGGCACCTGCGCGGAACGGCAGGACAGCGACAGGTCGAAGATGCACGGATCGGCCTACAGCACAATATCGGGCTGGGGGGCGCGTGCGTCGTCACCATGTATCGGAGGGTGTCATGACCGTCTCCGGTCCGCTCGACGGCGTCAGGGTCCTCGATCTCACGTCGAACGTGATGGGGCCGTTCGCGTCTTTGCATCTGGCGGACATGGGTGCCGACGTGTGGAAAATCGAATCCGGCTGTGGCGACACGATCCGCCGGGTCGGCCCGGCGCGGAATGCGGGGATGAGTTCGAACTTTCTGCACTTGAATCGTAACAAGCGGTCGATCGTGCTCGATTTGAAATCGGACGGTGGGGCGTCGGTGCTTCGCCGGATGATCGCGGGCGCTGACGTGTTCTTGTACAGCATGCGTCCGAAAGCAATGCGTTCGCTCGGGTTCTCCTACGACGATGTGCGCGAGATCAATCCACGGATCGTCTATGCCGGCGCCGTGGGATTCGGTCAGAGTGGACCATATGCGGACCGCCCTGCGTATGACGACCTGATTCAGGCGGCGTCGGGAATGGCTGCATTGCAGAACCGGAAGGTTGGTAGCCCGGAGTTCGTCGCCACACCGATCGCAGACCGGGTGGTCGGCATATCTACCGCGATGGCTGTCTGTGCTGCGCTCTATCATCGCAACGTGACGGGCGTTGGGCAAGAAGTCCAGGTTCCGATGTTCGAGACTTTCGCGCAGTTGGTTCTCGGGGACCACCTGTGGGGGCACTCTTTCGATCCGCCGATTGGCGACTGGGGCTATGCGCGGACGATGAATCCGGACCGTCGTCCGTACCGGACGAAGGACGGGCGGTACGTCGCTGTCAGCATTTACATCGACAAGCACTGGCGGAGCTTCTTTCAGGTCGCGGGTCGTCCAGACTTGGCCGACCATCCGAAATTCGCCGACGTGCACGCCCGCGCCGAGAACATGCCGGAGTTGCTGGGCCTTCTGTCGGATCTCTTTTCAACACGTCCGGCGGACGAATGGCTGGCCGATCTGGCGGCTGCAGATGTTCCGGCAATCGAGACGAACACTCCTGCAGGGGCGCTCGATGATCCTCACCTGCGGCAGACCGGCTTCTCGTTTGTCGAAGAACATCCGTCCGAAGGCAGGATCAATTCGCTCGGCATCCCCCAGACATGGAGCTCCTGTGCCCCGGCGGTCCGCCATCCGGCGCCACGGCTGGGAGAGAACTCGGTCCAGCTCTTGCGTGAGGCCGGAGTGAGTGAAGGCGAAATCGGCACGCTCCTCGCATCCGGTGCGGTGACCGACGAGCTCGGACAGCGTGATGCGGTGAGTGCCCGATGAGTGAGCGGGTGGTGTCGGACCTCGAAGGGAAAGTCGCGATCGTTACCGGCGGGTCCGGCGGGATCGGGCGCGGTATTGCCGCCAGATTGGGCGCTCGCGGAGCGACGGTGGTTGTCAACGGGCGCAGCGAGGAGCGAGCTGCGCACGTGGTCGATGAGATCCGCGCGGCAGGCGGCAAAGCGCACTTCCAATCCGGGGACGTCGGGTCAACCAGCGATATGCGGACGTTGGCCCAATCCGTCGTCGAGAAGTTTGGTCGTATCGACATTGTCGTGCCCAATGCCGGGGGGTTTGACGAGGAGGCGCGTGATCCGAAGGTCCGAGGGCCGTTCGCAGGCATCGATCTGGAACGGGTCACGAATTTCGCAGGTCAAGCTTTGCTCGGAAAGCTGGCGGTGGTGCAGGCGTCGGTGCCGTACCTGCGGGAGAACGGCGGGTCGGTGGTGTTCGTTACCTCGGAGGGCGGACGTGCACCGACGCCGGGGCAGACGGGCATCGCAGCATTCTCGGCTGGGTTGATCCAGGTGAGCAAACTGTTGTCGAAGGAACTCTCCAGAGACAAGATCCGAGTCAACTGCGTGTGCGTGACCGTCGTCCGGGACACACCGTCGTGGCAGGCTGCGTTCGATCACGATGACGCCGTCTCCGTGGCGCACCGTCGACAGTACGAGAAGATAGTCGAGAGGGCACCATTCGGTATCGCCTCACCTCCGGATATCGGTGACGTGGTGAGTTTTCTGGCGTCCGACGAATCGATGTATTTGACGGGCGCGGTACTCAGCCCTACCGGAGGCCTCACCCTTCACTGATCGGCATCGGTGAGCCGCGGTCTGGACTGCCGGATTTCGCAACCGGTCTCGAATCGTGTGCGGACGTCACACGCGAAGAGTCCTCGCCGGGTGAACCGATTATGTTGGCGAACATTGTATTTCACGGATACCGATGGGGCCGCCTTCTGATGCTGGTGGGTCGAACCGCGTCGACTCGAGTGCGACGCTCGGTGGGTGTGGTTCAGCCCGGTCTCGGGCATGTGTCCAGAGTCGGTCCCTGCACGACCGTCCGAGCGCGTTGATCGGAGCGTTTCCGTCTGCCCGCAGCACAGGCACCGTACGTTGGCCCTCGCGACCTCCGTCAAGGGTCGCGGCCCGCAGACCGGTGTGCGTGGAATGGGCGTGGTGGTACCTCAGTCTCTCGTGCTCCCACGGTTGCCGCAACGGTTCACGGTCCGGTGCCCTCGAGGCCGCGGTGCCGTCACACCGTTGGTGGCAGGCGCCGCGGACACCGCCTCGCAGGCCGGCGCGTCCAGGGTGAGGCCCTCGTGGCGGCGGTGTTCATACCGATGATGGCGCTCGTCGGGTACGAGGCCGGATTCACGCAGGCAGCCTTCCGGCTCGGTGATTCGGCAACCCAGGTGCTGACCCCGCTGAACCTGCTGCTGGTCGTGGTGCTCGGATGGCTCCGAAAATATGAACCGAACGCCGGAATCGGAACGTTCCTGACCGGATGCTGCCCTTCGCCGCGGTTCTGGATCCTGTGGGTACTCGTGATCGCCATATTCTTCTTCACCGGAACAGGCACCCGTCCGCGATCCCCGGCTCCGAGGCCGAAATCCATTCTGGTCTACCACTTCCCGCAGCCAATGCAGAGTCAGGCCACACACCCTTTGCATCGAAGGCTGACCGAGAAGTGTGACCGTATGTCGGGATGGTTCCCGGGCGACGATGCGATGAATGATGAGTGCCACGGAGCAGGAGCAGGGGCCAGCCGGTAGTCAGTGTCTTGCGCGAAGTGCCATGAGTCGGTCGTGCGAGGTCGTCCCGGCTTCTGCACTCCAGGTGATGAGTTGTTGATCGGGGTCGCCCACACATGCCAGTGTCTCCCAGTCGAGGGTGATCTCACCGACCTCCGGGTGGTTGAACCGTTTGACACCGCGGTTGCGAATCGCGACCTGATGGTCGCTCCACCAGCGCCTGAAGTCGACGTCCTGGATGGACAGCTCCCCGACAAGTTCCGTGAGCCGCGGGTCGTGCGGATCACGCGCGACTTCCATGTGGAGCAGCGCGACGCACAGTCGACCAGATTGTTCCCAGTCGGGATAGAGACGTCGTACCGCGGGATCGGTGAATACCATTCTCACGTAATTACGTTGGCGCGCCGGCAACTGATCGAAATCGGTGACCATCAACGCGGCCGCCATCGCGTTCCATCCGAGCACGTCCATTCTCCGGCCGAGTAGCAGCGCCGGAATCGTTGCGAGATCGTCGAGCAGTCGCAGCAGGTGCGGTGATGCGCGCTGGGCTTTGCGCTGACGCGGCTGTGCAGGAGGGCGCATCGACAGTTCGAGAAGATAGTCACGGCCTGCCTGGTCCAGACGTAACGCGCTGGCGATCGTTTCCAGGGTCGGCCACGGCGCCCCGCGGCGCCCCTGCTCGATGCGGGCGTAGTAGTCGGTGCTGATCGCCGCCAGCGCCGCGACTTCTTCCCGGCGGAGGCCCTGTGCCCGACGGCGTCGGCCGGAGTCCCGGGACAACCCAACGTCCTCCGGTTGTATGGCCAGACGCCTGGTTTTGAGGAACTCACCGATCTCGGTACGGCGCTCGACCTGCTCGTTGTGCGCATTCACATTACGAATGATGGCAAACAAACCTGAACCATGTATAGGGGGACAATTTGTCCCTGGACAAAATTGGCCGCTGTGCAGTCCCATGGAGTGAGGCAATATCGGTGGCACAGCGATCCGCCCGAAGCGCCCGGCGCAGTTCACGCCGGAATTGCTCCCCCCTCGCCCGCACCGGAAACACCTCGCCGAGGTGACGGCGGTTCGTTCGGTGGGGCGGGAGAACACACTCGACCAGGAGGAAAATCGAAATGACGAAGGTGCTGATCATCGGCGCCAACGGACGAATCGCACGGTGGGCGGTCGAGATGCTCGCCGGGAAGGAAATAGACCTGACGCTGTTCGTGCGCGACGCGAGTCGACTCGCTGGAGCACCCGACGCCGCACAGGTCGTCGAGGGCGATGCACGCAACGAGGTGGCAGTGGCCGAGGCCGTGCGCGGTCAGGACATCGTCTATGCAAATCTCTCAGGTGAAATCGACACCCAAGCCGAGCGCATCGTCGCGGCGATGCAGAGCCAGAGGGTGCAACGCCTGATCTTCGTGACCGCTCTCGGTATCTACGACGAAGTACCCGGCCCGTTCGGGCAATGGAATCGACGCCAGATCGGCAGCGTCCTGGACACCTATCGCGCGGCCGCCGACACGATCGAGGCGTCCACCCTCGACTACACGATCCTGCGGCCTGCCTGGCTCACCGACAACGACGAGATCTCGTACGAGGTCACGCAACGGAATGAACCGTTCAAGGGCACAGAGGTCTCCCGCAAGAGCGTCGCCGCACTGATAGCCGACATCATCAGCTCCCCGGACACCTGGAGCCGGACGAACCTCGGTGTCGACAAACCTGGGACAGACGGGGACCGGCCCGCATTCATGTGAATTCCCACGCCAAACCCGTTCCCCGGTGAGCAGTTACGTCACCGAACAGAACACACGCACACAAGAAAGGCACCCCATAATGACCGACAACATCGAGACCGTGAGCATCAAGGCGCTGTACTGGGATATCGCAGCAGACATCTACTTCCCGCCAGGGTTCGACAAGTCCAACAAGTACCCGGTCGTCATCAGCGCCCATCCCATCGGGAGCTGCAAGGAGCAGACCTCCGGCAACGTCTACGGCAGCGCCCTTGCCGCGGAGGGATTCGTGGTGCTCGCGTTCGACGCGAGTTTCCAGGGCGCCAGCGGCGGCGAGCCGCGCTTCCTCGAGGACCCGACGTTCCGGGTCCAGGACTTCAGCTACGTCATCGACTACCTGGTCACGCTGCCCTACGTGGACGACGATCGAATCGGCGTCCTCGGAATCTGTGGCGCGGGCGGCTACGCGGTCAACGCCACGATGACCGAGCGCCGGATCAAGGCCCTGGGCACGGTCACGGGCGCGAACTACGGTCGCCTGATGCACGAGTCGTTCACCGGCTACAACCCCATCGGCGCCCTCGAGGCCATGGCCGCGCAGCGCACCGCCGAAGCGCGTGGCGCGGAGTTGCGGGTGGACGACTTGCTGCCGCCTTCCCCGGAGGTCGCCAAGGAAAAGGGTCTGACCGAGATCGATGTGTACGAGGCGACCGAGTACTACCGCACCGACCGAGGACAGAAACCGCACGGTCTCAATCGATCGCTGTTCTCCCACCAGGCCACCGCAGTCGGCTGGGATGCTTTCAACCGCGCCGAAGTGCTCCTGACCCAGCCGATGTGCATTGTCGTCGGTGACAAACCCGGCGCGTTCGGGGCGTACCGCGACGGCCTGGAAATCATTCGGCGCGCAGCATCGAAGGACAAGGAACTCGTTGTGGCCGAGGGATTCTCGCACTACGACCTCTACGACAAGCCCGAACCCGTCAAGATCGCCCTCGACAAGCTGATTCCCTTCTACAAGAAGCACCTCTGATATTGACGCGGGGTGGGTTATCGATGCCCGAGACGGTAACCCACCCAGTCTCGAATCCAGCCAAGATCACCTGAGCGATCACCTGACCGCGACGGGCGCTTTCCCTCGACCGGGTGATGCACAAGGGATGCCTGGAGTGGCCTCGTTCCCCGCGCGTGGAGTACTGCACGCGCGGGTGTGTTCCCAGACGTCTTCGATGCGGTAGGTGTCGAAGTACCAGGGG
>NZ_JBHUSF010000166.1:0-18832 GCF_042673295.1 Rhodococcus sp. NPDC057014 | reverse complement strand
GCTCAGTTCCGGTCTCCGAACACCGTCCGGTGCCAGTCCTTCCTCGCGGTTCCGGTGATGTCGGACATGACGTGCTTGACGTTGGTGTACTCGTCGAGCGAGTACGTCGACATGTCCTTGCCGTAGCCGGACGCCTTGTAACCGCCGTGCGGCATCTCGCTGATGATCGGGATGTGGTCGTTGATCCACACGCAGCCCGCCGCGATGTCGCGGGAGGCGTTCTGCGCCCGGTACAGGTCCCTTGTCCACGCCGACGCCGCCAGCCCGAAGTCGGTGTCGTTGGCCAGCGCGATGCCGTCCGCGTCGTCGTCGAACGGCAGGACGACGAGGACGGGGCCGAAGATCTCGCGCTGCACGATCTCACTCGACTGGTCGGCGCCCACGACGAGCGTCGGCTCGTAGTAGAAGCCGGATGCGAGATCGCCTCCGGGGACGGCACCGCCGCGGACGATCTTCGCCCCGGTGTCGCGGGCGCGGTCGACGAACCCGGCGACGTGCTGCTGCTGTTTCCGCGACACCAACGGGCCCATGTCGGTGCCGGGATCGGACGGGTCGCCGAGGCGGACGGTGTCCATGAGCGACGCGACGCCGGCGACGAAGTCGTCGAACAGCGGACGCTGCACGTAGGCGCGGGTGGCCGCGGTGCAGTCCTGGCCCGAGTTGATGAGGGCACCGGCGACGGCCCCGTTGATCGCCGCCTCGAGATCGGCGTCGTCGAAGACCACGAACGGGGCCTTCCCACCCAGTTCCAGGTGCATTCGCTTGCCGGCCGCGGCGGCCGCGATCTGCCGTCCCACGGGAGTCGATCCGGTGAAGCTGACCATGCTCACGGCCCGGTGCGACACCAGCGCCGAACCGGTGGTCGCGCCGCGGCCGGTGATGATGTTGACGACGCCGTCCGGCAGTCCGGCGCGGGTCGCCGCCTCGGCGAACAGCAGCGACGTCAGGGGAGTGATCTCCGCAGGTTTGAGCACGATGGTGTTGCCGGCGGCGACGGCGGGCAGGATCTTCCACGCCGCCATCTGCAGTGGATAGTTCCACGGTGAGATCGACCCGATCACCCCGACGGGTTCCCGGCGGATGCTGGACGTGTGGTCGGGCGAGTACTCACCCGACGCCTTTCCCTCCAGATTGCGGGCCGCGCCGGCGAAGAACGACACGTTGTCGATCGACCCGGGGACGTCGAACTCGGTCGACAGCTTGATCGGCTTGCCCGTTTGCCGGGTTTCGGTGGACGCGAGGTCATCGGACATCTCGGTGAGTTCGGCGGCCCACCGGGTCAGGACGGCGGAACGCTCGCCCGGGCTCGTCGTCGACCATTGCGCGTACGCGGCTTTCGCGGTGGCGACCGCGTCGTCGACGTCGCCGACCGAGGCCTCGGTGCGCGACGAGATCACCTCACCGGTGGCCGGATCGAGCACCTCGTACCGTTCGGCCGCGGCGCCGTCCCGGTAGCGGCCGCCGACGTACATTCCGGGTAGGTCCTGGTGGTTCACAGGAGCGTCCAGGCTTCGGTGAGGACGCCGCGGAGGATGTTCTCCATTTCGTCGAATTCGGTTTGCCCGCAGATCAGCGGGGGTGCGAGTTGGATGACCGGGTCGCCGCGGTCGTCGGCCCGGCAGTACAGGCCGGCGTCGAACAGGGCGGTGGAGAGGAACCCGTGCAGCACCCGCTCGGCCTCGTCGTCGGTGAACGACTCCTTCGTGGTCTTGTCCTTGACCAGTTCGATGCCGTAGAAGAAGCCTTCCCCGCGCACGTCCCCGACCATCGGCAGATCCGTCAGCTTGTCGAGGGTGGCCCTGAACGCCGGCGCCTGCTCGGCGACGTGCGCGTTGAGGCCTTCGCGTTCGAAGAGGTCCAGGTTCGCCAGCGCCACCGCCGCGGAGACCGGGTGCCCGCCGAAGGTGTAGCCGTGCGCGAACATCGACGTCCCGTCGGCGAACGGTGCGAACAACCGGTCGGAGGCGATCATCGCCCCGATCGGCGAGTACCCCGACGTCAGGCCCTTGGCGCAGGTGATGATGTCGGGCACGTACCCGAAGTCCTCGCACGCGAACATCGACCCGATCCGCCCGAACGCGCAGATCACCTCGTCCGAGACCAGCAGCACGTCGTACTCGTCGCAGATCTGCCGGACCCGCTCGAAGTAGCCGGGCGGCGGTGGGAAGCAGCCGCCGGCGTTCTGCACCGGTTCGAGGAAGACGGCGGCGACGGTGTCGGGGCCCTCGAATTCGATGGCCTCGGCGATCCGGTCGGCGGCCCAGATCCCGAACGCCTTCGGGTCGGTGCCGAGGGGGTCGGGGGCGCGGTAGATGTTGGTGTTGGGGACCCGGAACGCGCCGGGGGTGAGCGGTTCGAACGGTGCCTTGAGCGCCGGGATGCCGGTGATCGCGAGGGCTCCTTGGGGGGTGCCGTGGTAGGCGATGGAGCGGGAGATGACCTTGTGTTTGCCGGGTTTGCCGACCTTCTTGAAGTACTGTTTGGCCAGTTTCCAGGCGCTTTCGACGGCCTCGCCGCCGCCGGTGGTGAAGAACACCCGGTTCAGATCGCCGGGGGCGTAGCCGGCGAGGCGTTCGGCGAGTTCGATGGCCGGTTCGGTGGCGTAGGACCAGAGCGGGAAGAACGCCAACTGTTCGGCCTGTTTGGCGGCGGCTTCGGCGAGCTCGGCCCGGCCGTGCCCGGCCTGCACCACGAACAGCCCGGACAGCCCGTCGAGGTAACTCTTCCCGGTCGTGTCGAAGATCCGGGCGCCGTCGCCGCGGGCGATGATCGGCGGGGTGATGTTCTCCCCGTGCCGGGAGAAATGCCCCCACAGATGGCGGCGAGCGGACGCTTCGAGGTCCGCTGTAGTGCGCGAGGAGGTGGTTTCCGTAATCATCGGGTTCCCCAATCATATTGCTGCTTGACAAGTTTCAGGTACACCATCGTCTCGGTGCCGAGCACGCCGGGAATGGTGCGGATCTCTTTGTTGAGCACGGTCAGGAGGTGGTCGTCGTTCTCGCACACGATCTCGGCCAGAATGTCGTAGGCGCCTGCCGTCAGCACCACGTAGTCGATGGCGTCGACGTCGGCGAGCCGGGCGGCGATCTCGGTGACGTCACCCGAGCAGCGGATCCCGACCATGGCCTGGCGCGAGAATCCCACTTGCACGGGGTCGGTGACCGCGACGATCTGGGTGACGCCGGTGTCGATCAGCTTCTGCACGCGTTGGCGTACAGCCGCTTCCGACAATCCGACGACCTTGCCGATGGCCGCGTACGACCGTCGTCCATCCTCTTGAAGTTGCTCGATGATCTGCTTGGACACGGGATCGAGAGACGCGGGCTGCTCAGACATGGTCGCATCCTCCCTTGCTGGTCGTGTCGAAGACAATCGGCTCGGACATTGTCGGAACTATCGCCTCTTCCCGGTGGCTTCGGCGCTCATTGCTCGGGCACCTTCACTTCTGTGTCGGCGGTGAGGGTGCGTCCGCGGAAGAAGTTCCCGGTTCCGGTGGCGAAACACAGCAACATCAGGGGGATTCCGACGACCAGCATTCCGACGCCGAGAACGAACACGCCGCCGAACGGGCCGAATGCGGTGAATCCGTAGTCGGGACGCAGCATGTCGACGGCGCTCTGAACGAAGGCCCACGTCATGCAGAGTGCGCCGAGCAGAGGGAAGATGCCGCGCATGAACAGATTTCGGGTCGAGTCGAACAGTGTCCGGCGGAAGTACCAGACGCACGCGTACGCGGTGATGCCGTAGTAGAACGCGACGGCGAGCCCGAGCGAGGCCACCGAATCCTGCAACGCGTTGGAACTGGCGAAAGACAGCACCAGGTAGAACAGCAGCGCCGCCGCCCCCATGACGAGGGTTCCGAAGCCGGGTGTCATGTACCGGGGGTGCACGGACGCGAACCGTTTCGGCAGCGCCTCGTAGACCGCCATCGACAGCGTTCCACGCGCCGTCGGCAGGATCGTGGTCTGGGTGGAGGAGAGCGCGGAGATCGACACCGTCAGCAGCAACAACGACGCGGCCACCGGCCCCGCGACCGGACCGCCCAGGGTGGTCAGCACGTCGTCGACGTTCTCCGGGTTGTTCAGTCCGATCCCGGTGTCGCCGAACCCGGCGAACGACTGGACCGCGTATCCGACCAGGACGTACGTGGCCACGAGGATGACCGTGGTCAGCACCGCGGCCCGGCCCGGCGTCCGCTCGGAATCCTTCGTCTCCTCACCCACGGCGAGGCAGGCGTCCCACCCCCAGTAGATGAAGATGCACAGGATGATCGCCTGTGCGGCACTGGACATCGAGACACCCGTCGGGATGATCCAGTCGAGTTGCGGGGTGACCGCCTGCGGGCCGGCGGTACCACCGAACACCTTCGACAACGCGAGGACGCTGACACCGATGAGGACGGCGAACTGCACGGCGATCAGGACGTTCTGCAGACGTTCGCTGATGAGGATGCCGCGGAAGCTGACGTACGTCATGGCCGCGATGAAGAAGCAGCCCAGCAGCACCTTCGCGGCGAGCGACTCGGCTGCCGCGTGCAACCCGAGAACCTCGAACAGGTAGATCGCGGCGATCTCCGCGGTGTTGGCGAGGACGATGATCGCGGACACGGCGAGCCCCCACCCCGCCATCCAGCCCACCCACGGACCGAATGCCTTGGTGCCCCACGTGAACGAGGTCCCGCAGTCCGGGGTGTCCCGATTCAGCTCGCGGTAGGCGAACGCCGTGAGCAGCATCGGAATGAAGGCGACGAGGAACATCGACGGCGCCTTCTCGCCGACCGCCAGTACGACATAGCCCAGTGTCGCGGCGAGGCTGTAGGCCGGTGCGACGGAGGACAGCCCGATCACCGTGTTGCCGATCAATCCCAGTGCGCCGCTGTTGAGCCCCTTCGCGGGGCCGAGCGGATCGGGGGTCTGGGTCTTCAAGGGGGGTGGTTCGGCAATGCTCATTCGTACTCCCTCGAGGTGTGGCTGTGGGGCGTAGTGCCCGGGCAGGTGTGGTTAAGGGGTGCAGTGGTTTTCGTGGCTAGGTGGCCGGCGCGGCGAGGAATACCTTCCGCAGCGTGTCGCGCACGATCCACCGGGTCTTCTGACCGGCCCGCACGCGAACGACACTTCCGGGGCCGAGGTCGAGATCCGGGGTGTCGTCCTCGAACTGCACGGTCGCGTCGCCGCTGAGCACCACGAACACCTCGTCGATCTCGACGTCGCACGAGACGCTGGGCTCGATTTCCCACACGCCGACGGTGACTCCGGCGAAGTCGCCGAGCACTCGTTCGCCGACGAGCGGCGCTCCCTCGCCGACGACCTGCTCGCCGGGCAGGCGGTGGTAGGTGAGATCGGCGGTTCGAGCCGCGGTGTGCGGTCCGGAAGGCCAGGACTCGTCGGTGCGGACGGCGGTCACGAATCGAATCCCAGGCCGACGGCGTCGAGGGCCTTGAGGAAGACGTTCCGCCGGCCTTCGTTGTGGTCGGCGCGATCGAGCGACCAGCGGGTGGCGTTGATGCCCGCTGCCGCCAACGGCTCCGGCGGGAAGGGGAGGGGCATGTCCTTCACCAGGGCCAACTCGGTCAGGGCCGTCTTCTCGCCGGCGACCTTGTCGAGCATGACGTTCGCCGCGAAGCGGGAGGCGCCGACGCCGAGACCGGTGAAGCCGGCGGCGTAGGCGATCCGGCCCTTGGCTGCGGACCCGAAGAAGGAGCAGAAGCGCGTCGACGTGTCGATGACGCCGCCCCACCGGTGCGTGAACTCGAGGCCCTCGAGCTGGGGGAACGTGGTGAAGAAGTGCCGCGCGAGCCTCCGGTGCGACTCGGGGCGGTCTTCGAGGTCGTGGTTCAGGCCGCGCCCGAAGTGGTAGATGGCGTCGTATCCGCCCCAGAGGATCCTGTTGTCCCGGGTGAGCCGGTAGTAGTGGAACTGGTTGGACATGTCGGCGATGCCCTGTCGGGCAGACCATCCCACGTCCGCGAGCTGGGCGTCGGACAGCGGCTCGGTCATGAGGACGTAGTCGTACACCGGAACCGTGTGCAACCGGTACCGCTTGAGTAGGGACGGAAAGGCGTTGGTTGCCAGGATCACTCGGTCCGCCGACAGGGTCGCGCGCGCCGTCCGGACGCCCACTCGGGACGACGAGCGGGAGCGGACGAGGTCGAGAACCCTGGTGTGTTCGTGGATTTCGACGCCGTGCTCCGCGCAGACCCGGCCGAGTTCGGTGGCGAGCTTGGCCGGATGCACCAGCGCGGTGGACGTCTTGTCCCACACCCCGGCCAGATACGTCGGCGAGTTCACCTGGGCGCGCATCGCGGGGCCGTCCAGCACCGCGGTCGTGGCGCTCGGCGGGGTGCCGAGCGCTTCCTCGGCCTGGTAGTCGGCGATGGCGACCGAGATGGCGCCGTTCCGTTCGAAGTCGCAGTCCAGACCGAGGGTGTGGACCGTCTTCTCGATGGCGTCGAGGTTCTCGAGCCCGAGTGATTCGAGGGTGTCGATCTCCTCCGGCCAGCGCCTGCGGCCGTTCTCGCTGCCGTGGGTCAGGCTGGCCTCGACGAATCCGCCGTTGCGGCCGGATGCGGCCCACCCGATCGTCTCGCCCTCCACGAGGGCGACGGACAGTTCGGGGTGGCGTTGCTTGGCGAGGAGCGCGCTCCACAGTCCGGTGTAGCCGCCGCCGACGACCACCAGGTCGTATGCGGCGTCGGCCGTGGCCGACGGGTAGGTGGGGGTGTCGGCGACGTCCTCGATCCAGAACGGTGCCAACCGGGTGCGCCGGAGCGCATGGTCGACGACCGTGGCGTTCGGTTGTTGCTTCTCGAACACTGTCTGCAGCATGTAGCACCTTTGTCGATGGACTGACCGAAGGTGACGTGTGAGGCACGTCACCGTGACCCATCCTGACGCGGCGGCGCCACTATTTCAATAGCCAGCGACGAAATTTGTTACCGATTTCGTTGTGTATGTCAGTTTTGGAAACCGAATCGGTTGTCGAGATCGGCCGGCACCGAACCGCTGGCCGTCAGCGCGCGACCTTGCCGAGGTGCAGCGACACCGAGCGGACCGGGCTGATCCTCGCCTCGTCGCCGGTCTTGACGGCGTGGATCGTGCCGAACTCGACGGTCTCGTCGGGGTAGCTGCCCGCGAAGGCGTAGGCGTAGTAGGTGCCCGCGACCGCATCACCCGGGACCGTGTACGTGATGGCCTCCTCGAGGACCTCGCCGGGTTGCAGGTCGACGTCGATCGGCCCGAAGAACGGATCGCTGGTCCGGTTGTCGGGCGACACGGCGCTCACCCACACCTGGCCCGTGTAGGGGCGATCGTCGGGTGCCTCGACGAGCATGGTGGCGTCGACGGTCCCGCCGTCCGCGGGCAGCGTCGTGTCCGAGTCGGCGCGCAGCGTGACCCGCACCGGCAGATCCGTGTCGGGGTTCGCGGGCCCGGTCGACGCGGGCGAACCGTCACCGACCTCGGGCCAGCCGTTCGCCCAGACGATCCGGTCGATCATCCCTTCGCGGCGCCGGGCTCCGCTGGGCAGATCCCGGTTGTCGCGCGGAATGGCGTGGTACACGATCCAATCCGCGCCCGCGTCGTCGGAGACCACCGTGTTGTGGCCCGGCCCGGCCCACGGTTCGCTGCCCGCGAGAATGAGCGCGCCGCCACCGTCGTTGAGGTCCTGCCCCTTCCGGTCGACGTACGGCCCGGTGAGCGATTCGGACCGGCCGACGAGGACGCGGTAGGCGGTGTCGGCGCCGTTGCAGCAGTTGCCTGCCGAGAGGAACAGGTAGTAGTAGCCGTCGTGGAATTCGACGTAGGGGCCTTCGAAGCGTTCGTCGGCGACGCGGACGGGTTCGCCGGCCGCCGCGGTCCCGTCCGCGCTGAGCGGGATCGCGTGGACGCCCTGGAAGTTGCCGACGAACATCGTCTTCGTCGTTCCGTCGTCCCACACGAACGGGTCGATGGTGCCGCCGACACCGACGTCGTGTGCGCAGAAGACGGGCCGGCCGAGGTCGTTCCACGGTCCGGTGGGGCTGTCGGCGGTGGCGAGACCGATGCAGGGATTCGACTCGTCGTAGAGCGAGTAGTAGAGGCTGTATCGGCCGTCGGATTCGAGGACGTTCGGGGCCCACGCCAGCTTGCCGTCCGGATGCCACGCGGGTCGGTCGGGGAAGACGTCGCCGAGGTACATCCAGTCCATGAGGTCGGCGGACTTGAAGATCGACATGTTGTGCATGCCCTGGCCGTCGCCCCAGTCGTCGGCCGTCGTGTACATGTAGAACATGCCGTCGGAGGCGCGGACGACGCTCGGGTCGGCGGCCACCGGTTGCACGATCGCGTCGGCCGTCGCCGAAGGGGCAGGCGCAAGCATGAGGACGAGCAGCGTCAGGGCCGCGGTGATCCACCCGCGTCGCGGCAGGTGCCGGACGGGGGACCTGCGCGGCGCAGCATCGTCAGTGTTCACGCGTCACTCCCAAACCTCGCCCGCCCGGAATGCGCCAATCTATAAGGGTGAGGTGTAGGTCAAGAGTGGATCCGGCTCGCGATGCCGGACTGCAACCGAACCGTGTTCTGAGGGCGGTCTCAGGCGGTGGGCTCGAGCAGAACCAGAGGGATCTCTCGATCCGTGCGCTTCTGGTAGCCCGCGTAGCCCTTGTAGGCGGCGGTCACCTGCGGCCACAGACGGGCCCGCTCCTCGGGGGTTGCCACGCGGGCGCGCATGGACTGTGCGGGCTGCCCCTGGACCGAGAGCTGGACCACCGGGTTGGCCTGCAGGTTGAGGAACCACGCGGGGTGGCGGTCGTCTCCGCCGCGTGAGGCCACCACGACACGAGTGTCGCCCTCGGTCACCGGCACGGTCAGCATGACGCTGTGCACCTTCCCGGTCTTGCGGCCGACGGTCGTCAACTCCACCGCAGGCATCTTGCCGAAATTCTTCCCAACTCGCCCGCCCGTGATGCGCAGGACAGCGCGGTGCAGAGCGTTCATGAACTTGAGTCCGCGGTCGGAAGGCATGCGATTCAGCGTAACCGGGTCGGCGGCCGTCCGCCGCTGCCTGCGACGAGTTACTGCCGGTCGTGCACGAGTTCGCTCGGGCCGATACCGGCCTCACCGGCGATTCCGGCGAGTTCCGCGCCGACCGACTCGTGCGGCTCGTTGGCCGTGGGTTCCTTCTGCGGACACCCAGCACCTCAGGTGCTGTGGTCCCGATCGGGGGACAGCGAAATCATCCGATGTTCGGCCCAATCGGGGGACAGTCGCGAGGTCCGATCCGCGACAGGATGATCTTCATCCGGGGGCCGGCAACAGGATGAGGACGATGTCGACGATTGCGAGCACGACCCTGGCCGAATTGGTATCCGAGTGGTGCACCGAGGCGGAGATTCAGATGCAGGCATCGCCTGCGTCGAGCGGACGGAACACGACGCGGAGCGTGTTGTTCATCGGCAACCCGTCCACCGTCACCGAGGTGACGCACTGGGCCGCTGTCCGGCACTGGACGGTGGAGCAGGGGCTGAAACCCGTCCGCGAATTCCGCGGCGACGTGGTGTGCGCGATCGTCACCGAGGCCGTCGCCGACGGCACGTGCCCGTCGGCGGATGCGGCGGTGGTGCAGCGGGTGCGCGCCCGCGGCCTCGACTGCATCCCCGTCTACGACATCGAGCCGTGGGGGACCGCCCGGTTGTCCAGTGTGCGTCCGTCTACGTCGGCTCCGTGAGCGCCCGCTGGGCGGCGGGCCAGAATTCGAAACCCGCGGTCATCAGTCCGCCGAGGCCGATGATGACCACCGCGGCGTCGACGCTCGTCCGCCCCTCCTTCGCCCAATAGACGTCCTCGAGGTCGAGCAACAGGGCCAACTCGTCCACGATGAGCGCGGTGCCGACACCGTACGAGATCGGGACCGTCGGATGTCGGCGTTGCTTCTCGGAGCCGCGCACCGCCACGGCCCCCACCCCCACCAGCGCGGCGATCCCGAGGTTGTAATGGTGGAAATGGCGGCCGTGGAGACTCAACCCGCCCCCTGCCGGTCCGTGACCGCGCCTGATCCAGTGCGTCAACGCCCGCACCCCCGCGAACGCCGCCGTGAACGCCGCCCACGACACGACCGCCGACTGCTCACTCGGATCCAACTTCCTCCGCCACGCCGCACGCAGACGGCGCAGGCGACTGCGGTGGGGTGCATCCTCGAGCGGGCGGTTGGTCACGGCGTCAATCGTGCCACCGGCGCGCCCTGCCTATCCGCGAATCGGGCAGTAAGTACTCGACAGCCGGCGATGTGTATGCGGAAATGAACCGCCGCCCGGGTAAAGCACTTCTCGCTATGCCCGCTCTCCACCACTTCTCGCTATGCCCGCTCTCCACTTCGGAGAGCGGGACCTTTCTTCGCTACGTATTGACGCTGCCGAAATTCAGAGCGTGCACCAGTTCCGAGCCGAACGAGAAAAGCATTCCCCATGGGGTACTCCAAATGCTGTCTCTGTCCACGGGAACACCCGACCCGTGACTGGGATGGTTCGGCGCCGATCGTAGAGCGGCCAATCCGATTGCCTATACGGCGGTCCCGCAGGGTCATTCACACAAATGACAGTAGACCGTCAACGGTAGGCGCCGGAAAGTAGCGCGCAGGGCGCCATCCTGATCTGACCCTCGAGTAAGTTTCGCGGCAAAATACCGGAACCCTTTCCGATGCGCCAGGACTTTAGACTCTATCTGCGGCGCCCAGTGTGGTGTACGCGGTGTCATTCAATCGATGTACAGAGCCGTGACCTGCACAGGAACCTGTTCTCGCGGTTGGGATCTCACGTCTGTGACTCTCACCACTCCAGTTGTAACGAAGAAGGTTGAAGGTGCGATCATCATCCCGGCAGCAATACAGGGGGGCGGTCGTCATTCACCGCCAACAGTCGGAAGACAGCAGCGCTTGCCGGCTTATTGGTTCTCAGGTGGAAGGCAACGAATGTGACCGCATTCGATGTTCCGCTCGGCCCCGCATCGGGTGCGCCGGGCGCAACAACGGTTTCTTCGGAGACGCGACGACTCGGGAGTCGTCGAGAGTGGCAGGCGGCATACATCCGGCGCCTGCTGATCTCCGACACCCTGGTGGTGATCGCTGCGGTCGCCCTGGCCCAGTGGATTCGCTTCGGTGCCGGAGACGCGTTGGCGTCGTATGAAGCGATACACAATCTGAGCTACACACTCATCTCGGCAGCATTGATCGCGATGTGGATCGGAGCGCTGGTCGTTTTTCGTACTCGCTCTGTGCGTGTGATCGGTGGAGGAGCCGAAGAATACCGCCGAATCTTCGTCGCGACCGTCCGTTTGTTCGGACTCATCGCGATCGTGTCGCTCCTCTTCCGGCTAGACCTGGCGCGGCTGTATCTTGCAATCGCATTTCCAGTCGGCCTTAGTGGGCTCTTGCTCAGTCGCTGGTGCTGGCGACAAGTCATTGCGCACAAGCGTGCCCGAGGTGAGTTTCAGACATCCGTCCTCGTTGTAGGTGGTGAGCGGGCGGTACGAAACCTGGCAGAGTCCTTTGCTCGTGGCACAGCCGACGGCTATCGCGTGGTCGGAGTGTGTATGCCAGGTCATACCGGTGAGTATGGCGACACGATCACCGTTGGTGGACGCGATATTCCGGTGCTCGGTACCGAGCACGACGTTATTGGGTCGTTGCAGTTTTGCCATGCCGACACAGTCGCAGTTACCGCGACCGAACACCTTGGTCATGAGGGGATGCGGGACCTGGCGTGGGCGCTCGAGCCGCACCATGTCGACCTCGTCGTTGCGCCTGGGGTGATGGATGTCTCCGGCCCGCGCCTATCCATGCGGCCGGTAGCTGGCCTTCCGCTCATCCATGTCGAGAAGCCTCAGTTCCATGGATCCAATAAGTTTGCGAAGACTGCATTTGACCTCGTACTGGCATCGTTGGTGCTGATGGGACTATTTCCCCTGCTGATAGTTGTCGCGGCGATCATCAAGTTTGGCGATCGCGGACCAATCTTCTACCGGCAAGATCGAGTTGGGCTCAATGGCGATCCCTTTCGGATGTGGAAGTTCCGGTCGATGGTGCCCGATGCAGACAAGAAGTTTGCCGCAGTACGCGAAGAGCTTGGGCATGCCGACGGTGCGTTCTTCAAGTCCGCGACGGATCCGCGAATCACACCAATCGGACGGCTCATTCGAAAGACCAGTATTGACGAGTTACCTCAACTCTTTAATGTGCTGACACGCGAGATGAGCATAGTCGGACCCCGACCGCTCATCGAGGGTGAAGGGTCGGGAGTTCCGGGCTTTGTCGAAAGGCGAATGCTTGTTCGCCCGGGCATGACCGGACTGTGGCAGGTATCCGGACGCTCAGCACTGCCGGAATCTGACCGTATTCGGCTGGATCTCTTCTATGTTGAAAACTGGTCAATGATGCAAGATCTTCTTATTATTGCAAAGACTGTGCGTGCCGTACTCGCACGCGACGGCGCATATTGACCTTCTATAAAGACAAGGTTGTGGAAACACCAGTGACTGGGTTGATAATCCATGAATGGATTGCAAATTCTGGGGGATCTGAGCGCGTAGTCAAATCGTACACAGACATGTACCCGGACGCAGACCTATTCTGTCTATGGAACGATGGCAATGATGATCTCAAAATTTCAACACGCGAAAGTTGGATAAGCCGCACACCGTTGCGGCGATCCAAGTTGCTATCGATTCCGTTTATGCCAAGCGTATGGAATACTCTGACGCCAGGTGACTATGAATGGGCTCTTATTAGCTCTCACTTGTTCTCGCATCACGCACTGAGAAGATTCCCCTCACTCGCTAGGTTCATCTATGTCCACACGCCGGCGCGGTACATATGGGAGCCAGACCTTGATTACCGTGGTAATTCACTCGGCGCAAGAATTGTCTCGCCTGTCCTTCGATGGTACGACAGGAAGAACGCCCAAAGCAATGCCAAAGTCGCTGCAAACAGCTACTTTGTGCGCGAACGAATTAAGCAATGCTGGGGTCGGGATGCGAGGGTGATCTACCCTCCAGTTAATGTGGATGAGATTCAGCACCGGCTTCATTGGGCGGACGCACTCGACAGTGCGGAGCGCGAACTTCTCGAAAGCCTTCCTGACACCTTTATCTTGGGGGCTTCCCGATTTGTTGCGTACAAAGGTCTCGAAAAGGTGATCGAGGGTGGCTCGTCCGTCAAATTACCTGTTGTAATTGCCGGAAGCGGTCCAGGTGAGCGCGAACTTCGTCGGTACGCACAAACTGTCTCCGTGCCTGTCACTTTCATTATTCGACCTAGTACAGCGCTGCTATACGCTCTGTATCAACGTGCGCTCGTGTTTGTGTTCCCGCCTATAGAGGACTTTGGAATTATGCCGGTCGAAGCGATGGCGACGGGAACGCCAGTGATCGTGAGTACGGTCGGCGGAACGACAGAGTCTGTAGTTAGTGGCGAGTCCGGCATGCACGTCGACCGATGGACGGGTGCGGAGTTTGCCGCGGCGGTCGATGCTGCTAGCAGATTGCGGGGTGTCGGACCTGCTACCCAGGCGCGGCTCTTCTCGGAATCAGTTTTTCGTGAACAAACGACGGAATGGATGAGAAGTGACTAGGCTTGTCATCAATGGCGGGTTCAGGCCTCAACGCATCACCGGCCAGCAAAGGTATGCTTCAGAAATAGCCAACCGACTGTCGAAGTATCACGGATTTCGCGAAGTTCGACCAAACCTGCTATCGGGTACGCGAAGCGCGGAATGGGCCTGGACTCAATTATCCGCAATTACCACTCGAAATGATATTCTTCTCTCGTTAACTGCGCGCGCGCCAGTACTGCATCCCAGTCACGTCGTTGTCGTGCACGACCTGTTCGTTATCACAAATCCGGAGTGGTATTCGCGAAAATACTCTCGCACGCATGCTCCTTTGCAGCGTGTGCAAATGCAAAACGCGAAAGAATTGATTGCAGTAAGTGCCCCGATTGCGAAACAGATTGAGCAATTGGGGTTGAACCGTGGAAAAGTTAGCGTGGCGCCCAACGCGCCAAGCGAGGCATTTTCCTCGATTTCCACAGACGCTGATCATGAGGTGCTTGATCGCTTCAAAATCTCGGACGGTGAATACTTCCTAACGGTTGGAAGTCTAGACCCGAGGAAGAATCTTGCTCGTCTTGTAAAATCATACGAGCGATACAGGGCACAAGGTGGCCAAAACTTCCCATTGTTGATAGTTGGTTCGAATTCGGATATCTTTGGCAATCTGGATATTAATTGGCCAGCAGACGCGATTCGTGTCGGGTATGTCTCGGATTCTGACCTAGCCGCACTTTACCGAGGTTCCACAGGGGTCATCTTCCCTAGTTTAGCCGAGGGCTTCGGCCTGCCGGCGATCGAAGCACTGGAATCAGGTGCGAGACTTGCTGTATCCGATATTGATGTCTTTAGGTGGGTGTGCGGCTCGAATGCGGACTATTTCGATCCTCTGGACGAAGTGGAAATCGCGCAGGCCTTTACGCGATTGGTAGAAGCTCAAGAAATTACAGGGGATCAAGACCTGAACAAGAGCGGATCGGTTTCGCGCACCTTCAGTTGGACAGATAGTGCGCAGATAATCGCAGACGTTTGCCGAAATCTGTCGATGTGTCGCTAGGTGGAAAACGCAAGAATCATATGGCGCCTCAGAGCTAAAGGTTGGGCAGAAATGGCAGTGGGAGTAGTGGCCGTACGAGACGCCGTCCGTAGATTTCCACTCAGTGGACGTATGGTCCGAGTTAGCCTGCCTGCTGTGGCTGCGGTTTCGACTCGCGTCGTCCAGCTGTTAATCCTAGTAGTTATCACGCAGGCGACCATCGGCGAGGAACGCAACGTACTTGTTGTCGGAATTGCGCTATTGAGCGCGGCTGCCGTTCTTTCCGACACGGGTGCGGGAAATTACCTATTATCACACTCGGCACCCATTTCGAGAAGCGCATTCTACCAAGTCTTGGGCTGCCAGGTCGGGTTTGCCTTCTGCGGTGCCTCGGCTTCTTTGATGATAACTGCTGGGGAGATCGCCGGTTCTGGCGGCACAAGTGTGCACGCAGTGTTAATTGCGCTCGCGTGCTCCCAAATCCTGGACTCCGCAACTCGCGTTGCACGAAGCCCGCACCTTATAACAGGAAACTACTCGGGATATGCACGCGCGGATTTCTTGCTATGTGCCCTTAAGTTCCCTGCCGTAGCGTTAGTCCATTTCACGGACTCGTTAGAATTTCTTTTTCTTGCCCCGATCGCATCGGCTATTGTTTTTGTTGCCTCATTGTACGCTACTGCTAAATCCCTCCCTAAGGCTGAATCGGCTGATTTCAAGCACACTTTCCGCAGCCTTCTTCATTACGGTATATCGGGATCGGCGAGTGCCTTCTATTCGCAAGCGCCGATGGTTGTTGGCGCAGTCATTCTTCCTGTAGAAATCGTCTCTCCAATTGCACTGGCCTATCGTGTAGTGCAGCCCCTGGAGGTTCTGCCTGCGACGGCATCCCAGCAGGTGATACCAAGAGTCAGGTCTGGCAACCGCACCCCATTATGGTATTGGTCCCGATTCTCGATCGGCGGTTCGTTACTGGCGGTTGTGGTGCTCGCGGTCTCGCCGTATATATTCGAAACGTTTTTCCATGAGGATGTTGAGATCACGTTGATCTTGTTGCTAATGCTCTCGGTTCCCGTAAAATTCGGCAACTACGCCCTTGTGGCAATTTTGTTGGCTAAGAGGCGTCCGGAAGTACGGCTATTTTGTTCGGTTGTTGTGGGAATCATCGCAATAGGGTCAACGGCACTTCTTGGCTTCGTTGTAGGTTCGAACGGACTCGCTCTGGCGTCGCTGATATCAGAATTACTGCTAGCCTCAGCTCTTGGTCTTGGGGTCAAGAAGACGTACAACGTGGGGAGCGGCAAATGCGAATCTTGATAGTCTCGGCTGACCGCACGCTCAAGACAGGTGTGGCTCAGAATCTCGGAGATTCGTTGCTTACCGATGCACTTCTGTCGCATCTCAAGAGCCTTGGTTTCGATCCCGTGGCGGCAGACTTTGGCAATGTCGAACGAGTTGGTTCGGCACCGCGAGTTAACGTTCGACGTCTGAGCAAACTTTGGCGCTTGATCCGGACCTCGGATTTGGTGCTGATAGGTGGTGGAACCTTGCTGCAGGATGACCAACGGGCTCGCTGCTTCGCTGGGTTGCCCCGCTTGTGTCTCACAGTCTCGGTAATTGGCTGGTTGTGTAATCGGAGAATCGTATATTTCGGCGTTGGATGTGACCCAGTCAGCCGACCGCACATGCGAAATACTCTTCGGATGGCAGTATTCGGCAGAAAACTGTTCGTGCGCGATGAAGAATCTTTGGCGAGAGTACGTACCGAACTGAACTCGAATGGCCAAGTGGCCTGCGATGCAAGTTTGCTTCTTTACCCCTAAAATGATTTGAGCTCGCCTCGCGAGAAGGAAAGAATATTGACAATCTGTCTGAACCCTACGGAATCACAGATGCTTACGGTCGACGGAGTCACTGCCTTGGAGAAGTTATTCCACCAAGTCGGTTTTCTATCGATGGACCAGGGTGACTCGTCAGATTTTTATGGTCTTAGTCCAGCCGTTCGGTTAATGATGGAGCCGCAGCAGTTAGATTACACATGGTACGACGCAGCAGAGAAAATTGGAGCTTCAACACTTGTTATTAGCTCGCGAATGCACGCTTTATACCTGGCGGGACTACTCAACGTGCCCTCGATAGCGGTGGGTCGCAGTCCGAAGGTAGCGTCATTTGCGAAGAGATACGGTATTCCGATTGTGGAAGATGTTGCAGATCTTATTGAGCGCCCTCGGGATGGGGGTATTCCGGATTTCGCGGACGACGCTAAACTGGTGCGGAAAATGATTGCGATGGCCGTTGCGTGAGGCGAGCATTAGACAGAAATGCGTTATCCTTCTGGCTCTTTTGGGCGACCTTAACGCTCGGCTGTTCGACTGCAGCAGTCATGATTCTTAGTGACCAGGTTCCCTTTGAGATTCTGGCATGGGCGAATGGCTTCCTTTTCTGCGCGGTGATATCCATCGAGTGGAAGCGATATGGCGACCCCATCACAAGTATTGGGATAATCGCCGCAACGGGATTCATGTTGTTCTTTGTTCGACCGCTAACAATAATTTCGAGCGGCGAAACGACAGCTGGGGCAAGGGCTGATACGCGCGGACTTTCCACGTATCTTGACGACTTCGCCACCCGATCGGTTGGGCAAGTATTCATTTTTTTCTGCGTACTGTTTCTGACCTACTATGTTCTATCTTATGTGACGAATCGGAATGCCTCATCGAAAATTGAATTTTCGACCAAGAATCGGAAGTATTCGATTGTTCGCGCCAGAATCTTATTGGCGTTCACCACGATGGTTGGAATTTTTTGTGCCCTCTATTTGGTGCAAATGTCGGGAGGTGTAGCCCAGCACTTCTCAGGTGTGGCGAATCGCAGTAGTTATCTGAGTGGTTCTTCATTTCTCTTTCTGTGCTATATCCCACTGCAATTGGCTTTAATTGTTTACATTCTGGTCCGTCGTAGTGAGGGTAAAAGCGAGTTCCTTGACGTGTCAGCGGTTTTTGGTTTGATAGTGCTGTTGGCCGTGACTATCCTCAGTGGAGGTCGTGGACCAATTGTGGTTGGATGTCTGCTTCCGTTGCTTCTGTTGAAGCAGGTGGGACCGCGACCACTTGGTTCACGATCAATCTTGCTCTCCTTCGCCGCGTTGGGCTCGGCTGCGATTGCCTACGGAATTTTCGTGCGCGATGCAGTGTTTAGTGGTTCTTCGGTGATCGAAGAATTCAAAAAGGATCCGTTTGTATCAATTGCGAAGAAGATTACAAGTGGAACGGAGATGCGGCCTTTTGATAGTCTTATTCGACTCAATGAAGTGGCAGCCTTGCCGTCTTTCAATTTCCAGAATGGAAATACGTACTTGGCTACGTTTGCTTGGTTCATTCCGCGAAGATTTTGGGAAGGCAAACCGGGCGGCGGTGGCAACACGTGGTTTACTAGCAACTACTTGCCGCGATTCTATGGGCCCGAGCGTGTTGAGACAAGCCTCTCTGTTGTGGGGGAAGCATTCGCGAACTTCGGCTGGTTCGGGGTAGTTGGCGTGGGTGTGGTATTCGCGCTCGTGCCGGTTGTACTTCGGCGGGAGGTGGTCGCGCGCGGTAGTCTTTTTAGGACTGCGCTGACAGTTTCAGCGACCCCGATTATGTTGTCACTTACACGGGGCGATGCATATCAGAACATATCGGTGCTGCTAGCCTGTACGGTAGGTCTGGCACTTATGGCTGTTCTGGTTCGAACCGTAGACGACGTGGTTGGGGTCACTCCGGGTATTGCTCGTGTGAGTCGCCGTCGTTTGGATGGCGTGGCATTTTCCTGATTTTCACACGCTCGCGACGTACGGCTCGCTGCCCGCGGGCCACGCGCGAATCGTGGCGAAGTTGCAGCCGTTCATTGGGTTGTCGAGCGCGTTCCACTCGAACTCCACCTGCTGGCCCTCGCGTAGCGCGGGGAAGCCCTCGACCGCCACGCTGTGGAACAACGTCCAGCACCCGCCCGGAGTTTCGTCGGAATCGATGATGCCCTGCATCCCCTCGATGTTCCAGCTACGGACGACCCCGGTAGTTGCCATGCAGTCATTGTCGCGCCTGACTTGCACAAGTCGGCGGGGATTTCGGGGTTCGGCTGATGTTTGCACTGGTAGCGGGATCGCGGGTTGTCGATTTGGGGCACTAACAGGCCGGTAAGATCGCCGGTCGTGGCTGCCTATATCCGCAAGGTTCGGACCGCGT
>NZ_JBHUSF010000165.1:0-18912 GCF_042673295.1 Rhodococcus sp. NPDC057014 | reverse complement strand
ACCGCGGTCCGGGTGATGTTGAGGGCCTGCTCGCCGGCCTGGCCGACACAGCCGCCGATGACGTCGTCGACCAGCACGGGGTCGATGCCGTTCCGGTCGACGATGGTGCGCAGCACGTGCGCGAGCAGTTCCACCGGGTGCGTACCCGACAGCGCACCGCCGGGTTTGCCCTTGCCGGAGGCGAGGCGGACGACGTCCACGATGACAGCGTTGGTCATGATGTTCCCTTTCGAAGTGTGTGTGCGGCTGCGCCACCCGTGAGTACTTGTTAACCGCCCGCGGTTAAGAAGTACTCACGGGTCAGCGGCCCTGCCAGACCGGTTGCCGCTTCTCGGCGAATGCCGTCGGCCCTTCCTTGGCGTCGGCGCTGGAGAAGACGGTCTTCAAAGCGGCGTCGTTCGCCGCCCATGCACCGTCTTCCCAGTCGGGTTCGGTGGCGGTGCGGTGGATCATTGCCTTCGATTCGCGCACCGACAGCGGTGCGTTGGCGGCGATCTGCTCGGCGAGTTCGAGCGCGACGTCGAGGGCGGTGCCCGCCGGGGCGACCCGGTTGACGAGGCCCAGTTCTTTGCCCTGCGCTGCGGTGATCGGTTCGCCGGTCAGCGCGATCTCCAGCGCGACCTTCTTGGGGATCTGCTGCTGCAGGCGGATCACCCCGCCCGCCGCGGCGAACAGTCCGCGCTTGACCTCGGGAAGCCCGAGTTTCGCTTCCTCGTCGACGACCGCGAGGTCGCTGGCCAGCACCAGTTCGGTGCCGCCGCCGAGGGCGAATCCGTTGACCGCGGCGATGGTCGGCTTGCTGATCCAGTGTTGTGCGTATCCCGCGAAGCCCCATTCGGGGTGGCCCTCCGCAGCGATGTTTCCGCCCGTGGAGAGGGCCTTGAGGTCGGCGCCTGCGCAGAACGCGCGACCGGACCCGGTCACCACGACCACCCGCACGTCGGGGTCGTTCTCGGCCTGCTCGAGCAGAGTGCCCACGGCGGTCGACAGCGCGCCGTTCACCGCATTGAGCGCTTTGGGGCGGTTCAGCGTGATGATGCCGATGCCTCCGCGCCGCTCCCACAGTGCGGCTGCCTCCACCGTCTCGGTCTGTTCTGGCACGTCTCATCCTCCGACTCGGCCTGATTACTGATCGCTCGTTAAAGTTAGTACCACGCCGCCGAGCGCACGGTCAATGGCCGACTTTATCTAGCGCCCGTTCAGTAGCGTCTGGTATGGATAGTCAGGGACCGACGGAGGAGATCACCACGTGTATGCCCAGCAACTGACCAGCGCTTCCGGCCCCGCCGGAGTACAGCTCGCCGAGATCGACGAACCCGACGGAACCGGACGCGTCGTCGTCGATCTGCACGCCGCGGGCGTGGCCTTTCCCGACCTGCTGCAGACCACCGGCAGCTATCAGATCGTCCGCGACCTGCCCTTCGTGCTGGGACTGGAGGGCGCGGGCGTCGTCCGCAGCGCCCCCGCGGACAGCGGCATCCGGGCAGGACAGCGGGTGGCCGTCCTCGCGACGGACGGCGCGTGGCAGCAGACCGTCGCGGTGGAACCCGACTCGGTGTTCCCGCTCCCCGACTCGGTGTCGCTCGAGGCGGGCGCCGGCTTCCTGCTGAACTACCTCACCGTGCACTTCGCGCTCGACGAGCGTGCCCGCTACCGCGCAGGCGAGACGGTGCTGGTGCACGGCGCTGCCGGCGGTGTCGGGGTTGCCGCGCTGCAGGTCGCGGCCGCGCTGGGACTCGAGACGATCGCCGTGGTCAGCACGGAGGAGAAGGCCGGGATCGCGAAGGCCAACCGCGCCGACCACGTCGTCCTCGTGGACGGGTGGAAGGACCGGGTCCGCGACCTCACCGACGGCCGCGGCGTCGACATCATCCTCGACCCGGTGGGCGGCGACCGTTTCACCGACAGTCTGCGCAGCCTCGCACCCAACGGGCGGCTCGTGGTCCTCGGTTTCACCGGCGGCGAGATCCCCACCGTCAAGGTCAATCGGCTTCTGCTGCGTAATATCTCGGTTCTCGGCGCGGGGTGGGGCGAGTACGTGCGCACCCATCCCGGTTACACGGGCCGGCAGTGGGCGGCCCTGAGCCCTCTCCTCGAATCCGGCGCGCTCCGGATCACCGAACCCACCGTCTACTCGTTCGAACACGCCGGCGACGCACTCCGGACACTCGAAACCCGTTCCGCCACCGGCAAGATCGCACTCTCCGTCCGCCCTTCCTGACTAAGGATCCTCATGAGCTCCGACATTCCCGGCGTGCACACGACCGTCGACAACGGCATCCTCCGCGTCACCCTCGACCGCCCGTCCCGCATGAACGCCGTCACCACCGAGACCCTCGACGCCGTCGCCGACGCCTTCGACAAGCACGCGGGTGATGCGGAGGTGCGGGTCGCGATCCTCACCGGCACCGGTCGCGCCTTCTGCACGGGTGCGGACCTGGGCGGCCTCGACCTCTCGGGGCCGCCGTCGTCCGCGACGATCGACGCCGCGAACCGCGCGGCGGCCGCGATCCGCGCGTTCCCGCGGCCCGTGATCGGTGCGGTCAACGGTCCCGCGGCGGGTGTCGGGGTCTCGCTCGCCCTCGCCTGCGACCTCACGATCGCCACCGAGTCCAGCTATCTCCTGCTCGCGTTCACGAAGGTCGGCCTGATGCCGGACGGCGGCGCCACCGCTCTGGTCGCAGCGTCGATCGGCCGTGCCCGCGCACTGAAGATGGCCCTCCTCGCCGAACGACTGCCCGCGCGTGAGGCTCTCGCTGCCGGGTTGATCGCCGACGTGCACCCCGACGACGAGTTCGCCGCGACCGTCGACGCCCTCGCGCGACGTCTCGCCGACGGACCGTCGGAGGCCTTCCACTTCACCAAGGACGCCGTCAACGACGCGACGCTCGTCGAACTCGACAACGCGTTCGCCCGCGAGCGTTCGGGCCAGATCGACCTTCTCGCCGCCGCCGATTTCCACGAGGGTGTCGCGGCGTTCCGGGAAAAGCGTCCCGCCGTGTTCGGCCGGGCCTGAGGGTCGTCGCCATGACAGCGGACGTCCCCGTGACAGCGTCGTCGCACGCGCAGCCGTCCGCCTCCCGGCGGGCGCACTGGTCCAATCATGTTGCCCGGCATGCCTTCGCGAAACCCGATGCGGTGGCGCTCCGGTTCCGGGGCGCCTCGACCACCTGGCGTGAACTCGACGACCGCAGCGCGCGGACCGCGGCGGTGCTCGCCGCCCGCGGTGTCGCTCGCGGCGACCGCGTCGTGCTGCTGCTCACCAACCGCCCCGAGTTCCTCGAGGTGATGCTCGCCGCGACGCGCCTGGGCGCGATCGCCGTCCCCGTCAATTTCCGGCTGAGTCCCGGCGAGGTGACGTTCATCGTCGCCGACAGCGACGCCGCCGTCGTGGTCGTCGAGGATTCACTCGTCGATCTCACTGCCGAGGTCGACGACGCCGTGCCGGTGCTCGTGGTCGGCGACGCCGCCGACGACGTCTCACTCGAGAAGCAGTTGCGCGCCGCCGATCCCGACGTCCCGATCGCGGACGTGCCGGAGGACTCGCCTGCCGCCATCATGTACACGTCCGGCACCACCGGGCGCCCGAAGGGCGCGGTGCTGTCGCATCTGAATCTGCAGGCGCAGGCGCTGACCCTCATCCGGGGGTGGCGACTGTTCGATACCGAGTCCGAGGTCAACCTGGTCTCGTCGCCGCTGTTCCATATCGCCGCCCTCGGCAGCGTCGGGCCGTTCCTGCTGATCGGCGCGACCGTCGTGATTCATCCGACCGGTGCGTTCGACGCGGCCGAGGTGCTCGACTCGCTCGAACGCGAACGGGTGACCAGTGTGTTCATGGTGCCCACCCAGTGGCAGGCCATCCTCGACGACGCCGGTCCCGACGGCCGGAATCTGGCCCTGCGGGTGCTGGGATGGGGCGCCGCGCCTGCCACCCCGACACTCCTCGACCGTCTGAACGCCGCGTTCCCCGACGCCGCGATCGTCGCCTTCTTCGGGCAGACCGAGATGTCGCCGGTGACGTGCATGCTCGACGGCAAGGACGCCGTGCGCAAGATCGGGTCGGTCGGGAAGCCGATCGACACGGTCGCGATGCGCGTGGTCGACGAGGCGATGAACGACGTGCCGCAGGGTGAGATCGGTGAGATCGTCTACCGCGGACCAGGACTCATGGAGGGATACTGGCGCAACCCGGAGGCCACCGCGGACGCGTTCGACGGCGGCTGGTTCCACTCCGGCGATCTCGTCCGGGTGGATTCCGACGGATTCGTGTATGTGGTGGACCGCAAGAAGGACATGATCATCTCGGGCGGGGAGAACATCTACTGCGCCGAGGTCGAGAATGCCCTCGCCGCGCACCCGGACATCGTCGACGTCGCGGTGATCGGGCGGGCCGACGAGCGGTGGGGCGAGGTTCCCGTCGCGGTCGTGGTCCCGCGCGCCGGGGCCGCCCCGGGGGTCGACGCCCTCGCGGACTGGCTCGACGGCCGGGTCGCCCGGTACAAGCGGCCCAAGTTCGTCGAGGTCCTCCCCCAACTTCCTCGTAATGCCAGCGGCAAGGTCGTCAAAGGCGTTCTGCGCGAGCAGTTCGGTGCACTGAACAGCTAACCCGCCGACGGCAGGGTATTCGACACCGGCACCCACCCCCGAGTGCCGGCGGACGATTCCGACACTCGGGGGTGGACAGGCGTGTTCCTACGCGGTCGGTGAGGGAAGCAGGTCGCGCACGTAGAGACCGGGTGCGTCGCCCAGGACTGTGTGCTCGTCGCTGCCCAGGCGTGTGCTCGCCGCGGTTCGCTCGCCGGCGCGCTCCGAGACCCAGTCGGCCCACGGTTCCCACCAGCTCCCGACCTTTTTCGTCGCCGCGTCGAGCCACGCCTGCGGATCGGGTCCCGGCTCGCCGCCTTCCCAGTAGTGCGACTTCGGGTTGCCGGGCGGGTTGACGAGGCTGGCGATGTGCCCGGAGAAGCTGAGCACGAACTTGCTGTCACCCGACAGCAACTGGGTGGTGCGGTAGCAGTTCTTCCAGTCCGTGAGGTGGTCGGCAATCGCGCCGGACACGAAGGTGGGCACGGTGATCCTGCCGAGGTCGACGGGCGTTCCCAGCACGGTCATCGCTCCCGGCGTCGCGAGGGTGTTGTCCTCGAAGATGTCGAGGAACTGGACGTGCAATGCCCCGGGTAGGTTGGTGCCGTCGGCGTTCCAGGCGAGGATGTCGAAGGCCGGTGGCGTCCGCCCCATGAGGTAGTTGTTGACCAGGTAGTTGAAGACCAGATCGTTCGGGCGCATCCAGGTGAAGGCGCTGCCCATGTCGCGGGCCGAGATGATGCCGTTGCGCCGGGACCGGCCCTTGACCATCTTCAGTAGACCCGGTCCCGAGAACGCCGCGAGCCCCGCCGGGTCCGCGAAGTCGAGCATCGTCACGGCATACGACATGCTGTGCACACGGGTGTCCCCGATCGCGGCGAGGTGATTGAGCAGGGCTGTGGTGATGAGACCCCCGGCGCAGAACCCGATCACGTTGATGTCGTCGCTGCCGGTGATCTCCCGGACCTCGTCGATCGCGTCAGACACGCGTTGCGCATACGTGTCGAGGTCCCAATCACCCTGTTCCGCTGTCGGATTACGCCACGCCAGCATGAACGTCTGCAGTCCGCGAGAGACTGCGTGCTCGACGAAACTGCGGCCGGGACGCAGATCGAGGAAGTAGAAGCGGCCGATCGGCGGCGGCACCACGAGCACCGGCCGCTCGTACACGGTCTCGGTTGTCGGCGTGTACTGCAGAACCTCGGCGACCTCGTCGCGAGCGACGACGGCGCCCGGCGTCAGGGCGAGATCGACACCGACGGTGAACGCGTCGGGATCGACCATCTGCGGCATGCCGCCGTTGCGGCGCAGGTCGGACACGTAGTTGCGGGCGCCGCGCACCAGGCTCATGCCGCCGGTGTCGAAGGCCTCCTTCACGGCGGCCGGGTTGGTGAGCAAGTAGTTCGTGGGTGCGAGCGCGCTGGTGAGGATGGTCGACGCGAACGCCGCTTCCTCCGCGCGGCGGTGGTCGACCCGTCGGCCCCACTCCTCGACGACGCCGTCGATCGCGTCGACGGACGCGAGATAGGTTTGCTGCACGCGGCGATAGAACGGGTTGCTCGTCCACGCCTGGTCGGTGAACCGCCGATCACCGGCGGGCGGAGCCACCTCCGAGCTGCCCACCGCGATCTTCGTCAGCTCGCGCCCGAGGCGGAGGGACTCGCGTAGGACCACCCGGCCCTGCCCGACGGCGCCCGTCACTGCGCTCACCGCGTCCCATGCGCCGAACCCGTCGGCGCGACCCTCCGCGCCGGGGGTGGCATCGGGTGTCACGAGTGCCATCTTCGTCTCCGCAGTCTTGGTCAACGATTCTCCTCTGTCAGCACCTGGACCAGACACCCCCGTCGCGGGGATTCGCCCTTGTGTTGATCGGAGCATAAACATCAAGAATGGTTACTCGCGCGTAATGAATATTTCGAGCAAGATCATTTTCGACAGCGCGGGCGCCCGTGTCGAAAATCGAAACACGAGATACATTTCTGATCGACATTCACTCAGCGGTAACTTTTTTCGTGCCACGGACCACTTGCCTGAAACACCGTGGAGCCCGAAAAGGGGTGCCGGGATCAATGCGCGTGAAGCACTTCCCTGACCGGGACAGTGTGCGTTATTGTGCGATCTCCAAGGGCGACGACGGAAGAATTTCGCCCATCATCGACGGGGAACCATGAACGCATCCAATTCGACGACAGGTGTCACCACCCACACACCGGCACGCAGTGTCACGATGGCGGAACTGCCGACGTTGGTCGGTACCCGACTGGGCTCGTCCGGGAAGTTCGTGGTCACGCAGGAACGCATCGACACGTTCGCCGAGGCCACCGACGATCGCCAGTGGATTCACGTCGACCGCGATCGTGCCCGGACCGGACCGTTCGGCACCACGATCGCGCACGGATACCTCACGCTCTCGCTCGCGGTTCCCCTGCTGTGGGAGATCTTCGAGGTTTCCGACTGCGACCAGGTCGTCAACTACGGGCTGAACAAGGTGCGGTTTCCGGCACCCGTTCCGGTCGATTCGACGCTCAGCGCCGTCGCCGACCTCGTGGCGGTCGAACCGTGCACCGGCGGATATCAGGCCACCATCGCGCTCACCTTCGACGTGACGGGCGGCAGCCGTCCGGTGTGCGTCGCGGAGATACTGCTCCGATTCCTCACCGGTTAACCTGATGGAGTGGTCGACGAGGAAGCACGCTATCGCACCCTGGGGGAGCTGATCCGGCGGCAGCGGGAGCTGGCCGAGCTCCCGATGCGGCAGTTCGCCGCGATGGTCGGCATCTCCAATCCTTATCTCTCCCAGATCGAGCGCAACCTCCGGGAGCCGAGCGAACGCGTCCTCGACGCGATCGCCGAGCATCTGCAGATGTCGACCGACATGCTGCTCGGGCAGCTCCGGAACGAACCTCGAGCCGTGTCCGGGGTCGTCACCGCGATCGACGGAGACCCCGACCTGACGAACGCACAGCGCAAGGCCCTCACGGAAATGTACGAGGCGTTCCGTGAGGTCACCCGCAGCAAGCGCAAACGGGGAAGGCCGGCTACAGCCGACGACTCGAACGTCGACGACTGACCGGCCCCCGCATGCGGCTTACTTCAGCAGTTCACGGGCCGCCGAGGTCGCCGCGTCGCTCACCTTCCGCACCAGCGTGGCCTGAGCACCGGTGACGGTGCCGATCCACTCGACGCTGGTGGCGTCGCCGAGGGTGGTGTGGAAGTCGAGGCTGCTGTCGAGGGCCTTCTCGTATACGTCGAGTGACAGGTTGCCCGCCTTCTTCGCGGCATCGACGAACTGCGAGCCAACGGACGAGATCTCCGTCTTCGCGTTGGCGGACTTGGGATTCGGGGTGGGGGTGGTCATAGCGGTCTCCTTCACGGCCGTTTCGTTAGCAAAATAGCACAGTGATTGCTAACGGGCTAGGGTCGGTGACGGACCGCCCGTCGGCTAGCCCACCGGCGGCAGGAGGTGGCGGACCAGGAAGTCGGTCTCGTCCGCGACCACCCGCTCGAACAGCGCGCCGACGTACGGGTCGAAGTGCCCGCCCGGGTACACGTGCACCTCTGCGTGGGGGGTCCTGGCCGCGGCCTTCTGCGCACTGCGGGTGAACGTGACGACGTCGTTGTCGGCGATGGCGAAGAAGACGGGGCAGGCGATCTTCGCGACCGCCCTCGTCGGCCGGTACAGCGCCGCCTGCAACGCCACCCGGCCCGGGGTCTCGTTGCGCCAGGTCGAACCGGGCGGATCCATCGCGCGGTACCCCGCCTCCGCGTCGGGTGACGTCATGGCCGCGAACGAACCCGGCGGTCCGACGACGGGGAACATGTGCGGCGGCCGGTGTCGCAGTTGGGCGTACCGGTCGCGCAGGTAGGCGACCGCCATGCGGCCGAGCCCGGCCGGTCCGAGTCGCGGGAGGTTGGTCAGTCCGTCGACGTACGGAACCTGCGACACGACCGCGGCCACGCGACGGTCCCGCGCTGCCGTGGTCAGGACGAGACCGCCGGACAGGGACGTCCCCCAGAGCGCGACCCGGCCGGGGTCGATGTCCGGGCGGGTGCACGCGTATGCGACGGCGCTGCCCCAGTCGTCGAGCTGGCTGTCGATGTCGAGCAGTTGCCGGGGTTCGCCCTCGCTGGCACCGAAGTGGCGGTAGTCGAACACCAGCGCGGCGATTCCCGCGGCCGCGAACCGCGACGCGAAGGCGTCGAGTCGCTGCTCGCGCACGCCACTCCAGCCGTGTGCGAGCACAACACACGGTGCCGGCGTGGGTGTTTCGGTCCGGCGGCGGTACAGCCAGGCGGCGCAGCGCTGCCCCCTCGAGGTGAACGAGACGTCCTCGCGGCGGACGTCAGGGCACGACCGACCAGCTTCGACGGGTGTCGGCCGAGGATTCATGGGAGGCGCCTCCGAGAGGTGTGGACACCGTCCAGTCTCGGGCCCTTCGGAGACCTGCGACAGACACCCTAGGGTGACGAATCCGCACCCCAGGGTGGAAGATCAGCTCTCGAGGGCCACTTTCATGCGCTCGAGAGTCTTCCGCATCCCGTCCTGCATCAGCCGGTCGCGGTTGCTGCCCAGCACCTTCGATTTCTGCACCAGTCGCACCCACCATACGGGCGTCGCGTAGATCTCCCGGGTCTCGGTGACGAGAGTGCCGGAGCCGGACGGTTCGAGGTGGTACGTCCAGCGGGCCTTCGGCTCGTCCGCCTCGAACGAGAACCTCTGTTCCGGAACGACATCCACGACGGTGCAATGCGTCTTCCAGCGCACCGGTCCGTGCCGGTTGGCGCCGACGAACCGGGACCCCACCGCTGCCGGGGTGCCCGACGTCCAGCGCGCCCCGGTGTTCTCGGGGCTGAACCGGCCCATGCCCTCGACGTCGGTCACCACGCCCCACACCTTGGCCGGCGGGACGTCGATCAGAATGCTCGCGCTGTCCACGTCTAGCGGCCCGGAATCCACTGCAGCGCCTTGACGAAGGGCGGCATGATCTTGGCCCACACCTTCGGCGACAGTCCCCGCGGGCCGCCGAGGTTGAGGACGCGGGTGGTGGCGATGGTCTGCGGCTCGGTGTACTTGACGAGCCCGTCCTCGCCGTGGCGGCGCCCGACGCCGGACACCCCCATCCCGCCCATCGGTGCTCCGGTGCTGCCCCACGCCGGCGCGTAGCCCTCGTCGACATTGACGGTTCCGGCGTGGATCCGTGCGGCGATGGCCTCGCCCTCCGCCTTGGTTCCCGCCCACACACTGGCGTTCAGGCCGTACTCGGTGTCGTTGGCGCGTTCGACCGCCTCGTCGACGTCGGCGACGGGGTAGATCGAGACCAGTGGCCCGAACGTCTCGTCGCGGTAGCACTCGGCGTCTTCCGGGACACCGGTCAGGACGGTCGGCTCGTAGAACAGCGGTCCGAGGTCGGGGCGTGCCTTGCCGCCCGCCACCACGGTGGCGCCCTTGACGACGGCGTCGTCGACGTGGCTGGACACGGCTTTGACCTGGTCCTCGGACACGAGGCTGCCCATTTCGATGCCGAAGTCGTAGCCGGCGCCGAGCTTCATGTTGCGGACGCGTTCGCCGAACATCCGGGTGAATTCGGGTGCGATGGACTCCTCGACGTAGATCCGCTCGATGGAGATGCACAGCTGCCCGGAGTTGGAGTAGCAGGCGCGGACGGCGGCGTCGGTGACCTCACGGAGGTTCGCGCCTGCGGTGACGATCATCGGGTTCTTGCCGCCGAGTTCGGCGGAGAAGCCGATGAGGCGGCGACCGGCCTGCTCGGCGAGGAGCTGACCCGTCGCCGAGGACCCGGTGAACATCAGGTACTCGGTGTTCTCGACGAGGGCGGTGCCGACCACCGAACCCGGTCCGGGGACGACGGCGAACAGGTCGCGTGGCAGCCCGGCCTGGTACAGCAGGTCGACGCAGGCCAGGGCGCAGTACGGGGTCTGGCTGTCGGGCTTGAGGACGACGGCGTTCCCGGCGAGGAGCGCGGCGACGGCGTCCGACACCGCGAGGGTCATCGGGTAGTTCCACGGCGAGATGACGCCGACGACGCCCTTCGGCTGGTACCGCACCACCGTCTTGGTGAGGCCGGGCAGCATGCCGGAGATGCGGCGGGGACGCAGCAGCTTGGGGGCTACGCGCGCGTAGTGGCGGGCGGTCATCGAGATGTCGAGGACCTCCTCCTGCGCGGCGGCGCGGGACTTGCCCGTCTCGGCCTGCGCCATGTCCATCAGGGCGTCGCGGTTCTCCAGCACCAGGTCGCGGTAGCGGTGGAAGATCGCGGCGCGTTCGGTGACCGGGCGGGCCGCCCATTGCTTCTGCGCCACCCGGGCCCGCGCGATGGCGTCCTCGGCGTCCCGGGCCGTGCCGACGGGGACGGTGGCCAGTTCCTTGCCCGTGAACGCCTCGACGACGGACCGCGTCGGGCGATCCGCGGCGTCCGGGATGGCGATGAGGTCGGCGAGCCGCGCGAACGTGGCGGCGGTCGGAACAGGCATTTCGTACCCCTACTGGTTAGTAGTTTTCGCGGTTACACATAACTTACCTGTTCGGTGGGCCATGTCACAGGGGCGGACGGATCAGTGCCGCTCCTCGAGCCCCACCGCTTCCCGCAGCTTTTCCTCCGCCTTCTTCAGTTCGGGATCGTCCTGGGCGGAGGAATCGAGCAGGGCAGCGAGGGCCTCGGCGATGACGTTGAGTTTCTCCTGCAGCGCCTCGGCCGACCGCCTCCCCGCGTTCTCCAGCAGCACCACCAGCAGCAGCGTGAACACGGCGCCGACGGTGTGGATGGCGATCTGCCACTCGTGGAGGTCCTTCCACAGCGGAATACTGACCACCCACAGGACCACGACGCCGGCGCAGATCCCGAAGAACGGCGCCTGGCTGACCCGGAGTTCGATCTGCTCGACGAACTTGTCGAACGTCGACCGTTGATCCGTGCGCTGCTCGCGTGCAGCCTTCGCACTGCGTTCCATCTTCGGAGTCTAGGCTCAGACACCACTCCCGATATGCCCGATTCGGCCGATATGCGCATTTCAGCACATCACGACGTTGAGCGCGAGACCGCCCGTGGACGTCTCCTTGTACTTGTCGGACATGTCGAGGCCGGTCTGCCGCATTGTTTCGATGACCGTGTCGAGGGAGACGACGTGGCTGCCGTCGCTGCCAAGCGCCATCCGGGCCGCGCTCAGCGCGGTCACCGCCGCGATCCCGTTCCGCTCGATGCAAGGGATCTGCACGAGACCTCCGACCGGGTCGCAGGTGAGGCCGAGGTGGTGTTCCATCGCGATCTCGGCGGCGTACTCGACCTGCGCCGGCGTTCCGCCGAGCACCGCGCACAACGCCCCGGCCGCCATCGCGCACGCCGATCCGACCTCACCCTGGCAGCCGGCCTCCGCGCCCGAGATGGACGCGTTGGCCTTCACCAGCGATCCGATCGCCGTGGCGGTGAGCAGGAACGTCCGCATGTCCGCGGCGTCGTCGGCGAGGAACTGCTCGTAGTATCGCCCGACGGCGGGGACGATCCCCGCGGCCCCGTTCGTCGGCGCCGTGACGACGCGGCCACCGGCGGCGTTCTCCTCGTTGACGGCCATCGCGTACGTCTGCAGCCAGTCGATCGCATCGTGGGACGCGCCGGTGGACACCAGTCGCCGGTACAGACCCGGTGCCCGGCGCACCACGTCCAGTCCACCGGGCAGCCTGCCCTCGGTGGCGACGCCGGACTCGATGCACGACACCATCGCCGACCAGATGCGGTCGACCGCTTCCGGCACCCGGTCGGCTCCGATCAGTACCGCCTCGTTCGCGTCCGCGACCTCGGCGATGCTGTTCCCGGTCTCGGCGCAGATCTCGAGCAGCTCACCGGCGGTCGTGAACGGGAACGGCACGGCACGCCGGTCGTCGACTGCGGGCGGTCGCGCATTCTCCGGAACGACGAACCCGCCGCCGACCGAGTAGAACACCCGGTCGGCGACGGCGGATCCGGCGCCGTCGACGGCTCGCAGCCGCAATGCGTTGGTGTGCACCGGCATCCGGGTCAGCGGCGCGAACACCACGTCCCGTTCCCGCACGACCACCGGACGCGTCCCGCCGAGGGCCACGGGGGCGCCGTCGCCGAGCCTGCGCCACGCGCCCCGGACGTCGTCGGGATCGCACGTCTCGGGCCGGGCCCCGGCCAGCCCGGCGACGACGGCATCGGGGGTGCCGTGGCCGATGCCGGTCGCCGCCAGCGCCCCGTAGAGAACGCACTCCACCCTCTCGACCCGGTCGAGCCGACCGGACGCGCGCAGCTCGTCGGCGAAGTCCGCCGCCGCCCGCATCGGGCCGACGGTGTGGGAGCTGCTGGGCCCGATCCCGAGGGAGAAGAGTTCGGTCAGCGATACGTACGCGCTCATGCCCAGTTCGCGGTCCGGGTGAATCCCTCCGGGCGTGCCGCCTGCTGCCGGAGCAGCTCGCCGCGGACGTCGGCGTCCAGCGCGGCGTCGAGGACCGTCCATGCCAGCGCCGTCGCACCGTCGATGATCGCAGTGTCGGCGGCGGGAGTCGCCGCGGCGTCGGCGAAGTCGACGTTGTGCGGGATCGCGGTGCTCCCGAGGACGGCGATCCCGGGGTGGATGGACGGCACGACCTGCGACACGTTGCCCATGTCGCTGGACCCGCCGCCGAGCTCCGCGGACGTCAGTTCGCGGCCGGTGGCCTGCACGTTCCGGTCCCAGAGGTCCGCCAGCACCGGGTTGTTCAGCATCGGCGCGTACGGAGGTTCCGTCGCCTCGTAAGCCCACTCGCATCCGGTCGCGATCGCACCCGCCTCGAAGCAGGCGAGCACCCGCTCCTTCACCTCGCGCCACTCGTCGATCTCCGGTGCCCGCACCTCGACCTGCACAACCGTCCGGGCCGGGATGATGTTGGTGACGTCGCCGCCGTGCGAGACGAACGCGTTGACGCGGGTCTTCGCCCGGAACTGCTGGCGGACCAGCCCGATGGCGTTCAGCGCGATCGTCGCGGCGGCTCCGGCGTTGATCCCGTGCTCCGGTGCGCCCGCGGCGTGTGCGGCGCGGCCGGTGAACGTGACCTCGAACCGGTCGACCGCCTGCATCCACAGTGAGGCGCAGGGCATGTCCGTCCCCGACGTGCCGTGGACCATCAGCGACAGCGCCGCGTCCTCCCACGCGCCGGCTTCGAGCATGGGAATCTTGCCGCCGCCGTGCTCCTCGGCGGGTGTGCCCAGCAGTTTGATTCGGAGTCCGGCCTCGTCTGCGACGGCCGCGAGCGCGAGTGCGGTGCCGACTCCGGCGGCCGCGATCATGTTGTGCCCGCACGCGTGCCCGACCTCGGGCAGTGCGTCGTACTCGGCGCAGATCGCGACGGTGAGGTCGCCGCTTCCGTAGGTCGCCTCGACGGCCGTGTCGAGTCCGTAGACGCCGACGGTGGTGTCGAAGCCGGCGTTCCGGAGCGCGTCGCCGACGAGCGCGGCCGCCTGGTGCTCCTCGAACGCGATCTCGGGCGTCTCGTGAATGCGATGGCTGAGCTCGAGCAGGGTCTGCTCGTTGTTCCGGATAATCTGCGCCGCAGCGTCCTTCAGCGCTCCTGTGCGCGCGTCGGTTGTGTCGCCGGCAGAGGTGGCGAGAGTCATGGGCGGGTGCCTTCCTGGTAGGAGTGAACGACGGTCACTGCGCGACAGCGACGTCGCGCAGAGGCGGCGCGACGATCCCGTCGGGAAGCGGCGAGTCGTAGGGAGTTTCCGTCGTGCGGGTGCTGAATTCCTTGCGCGCCGACGCCAGCAGTTCGGCGTCCGTCAGCAGGTCCACGGCGGTCGAGGCCATGATCTTGGCGGCGTGGATCATCCCCTTGTGCGCGGCGGGCAGCTTGCCCTGGGCGACCATCTGCCACGAGTGGGCGGCCGTGCCGACACCGACGCACGCGGTGGCGCACTGCACGAGCGGCGTCACCCAGCTGACGTCGCCGAGGTCGCTGGAGCCGGTCATCGTGGGCCGCGGCGAGCGCGCGTCGAACGTGACGATCCCGGTGTGCAGGGCGCTTCCGTCGCCGTCGAATTCACCGCCGAGCGTGCTCGCCGTGCGTCCCGACGCCGTCTTGGTCACGAACGCCTCCGCGGACGCGAGATCGGTGTCGTCGAAGGGCACCGGCCCGAGCTCGCGGAGCCGCTCCTGCATCGAATCCTCGAGGACGACGTTGGGCAGGATGTCCGAGCAGCCGCCGTCGATCTCGATCTCGACCGTCGTCTCCGTCATCAGGGCGGCGCCTTCGGCGATCTTCGTCACGCGGGCGAACAGCTCGCGCATGCCGGCCACGTCGGGCGAGCGCACCAGGTAGTAGGCCTCGGCGGACGCCTGCACGACGTTCGGCGAGCGGCCTCCGGTGTCGAGGATCGCGTAGTGGATCCGGCAGTCCGACGGCATGTGCTCACGGAGGAAGTTCGTGCCCACGTTCATCAATTCGAGTGCGTCGAGTGCGCTGCGGCCGCGTTCGGGCGACACTCCGGCGTGCGCGGCGATGCCGGTGAACCTGACGTACGCCTGGACGTAGGCGAGAGTCCGGATCCGTTGCACGGTGGTGGTGTCGCCGGGATGCCAGGACACGGCGGCGTCGACGTCGTCGAAGGCACCTTCCTTGACCATGAACGTCTTTCCGGCGGCGGCTTCCTCCGCGGGACAGCCGTAGTAGCGGACGGTTCCGGGCAGGTCGTTCGCGTCGAGGTAGCGCTTGACGGCAGTCGCGGCGAGGAGTGAACCGCCGCCGAGCAGGTGGTGGCCGCAGCCCTGCCCGTTGCCGGACTCATTGCCGGGTTCCGGCTCCGGCACAGCACTTCCCGACTTCTGGCTCAGCCCGGCGAGGGCGTCGTACTCGCCGACGATCGCGATCACCGGCTGACCGCTGCCCGCTTCCGCGCTGAACGCGGTCGGGATGCCGGCCACCGACCGGGTGACGGTGAAGCCCTCCGCCTCGGCGGCAGCGATCTGCGCCTCGACGGATGCGTGCTCCTCCCAACGCAATTCGGGGTTGTCCCAGATGGCATCGCTCAACGCGGCGTACTGCGGGCCGAGCTCGTCGATGGTGCCGAGGAGTTGTGGATCGACAGACACAGGATTTCCTTTCATCGGTATCACGGGTTGTCAGGCGCGTACTTGCTCGCCGTCGGCGAGCGTGGGCTTGTCGTTCTCGGTGGTCGTCGCGGGAGACCGGAGTTTGCGCGCCAGGATGGCCGTGACGACGCACAGAGCCGCGCAGACTGCCCAGACCACGTGATACGCGCTCGCGGACGGGATCTGCTTGCCGCCGGCGGTGAGTGCCGGGGTGACCATCGACGACATCACGAGCGCGAACACGGCGCCGGACACGGCACCCGCCGCGGTGCGGGACGTGTTGTAGAGGCCGGACGCGATGCCGACCGAATCCGGCGGCGCCTGCTGCACGATGACGGTGGGCAACACCCCGACCACCACTCCGCCGCCGAGGCCCGCGACGACGAGCCACAGGGCGAACAGTGGGGCGCTCCCCGGGACGACGATCATCAGTCCGTAGGCCGCCGCCGAGAGCAGCGCACCCAGTGCGAGGGATCCGGGGACGGTGAGGGCGGATCGGGCGAGCCGGTCGCTGACGGACGCGCCGACGAACATCGCGAGCGCGAACAGCGCCAGGATCAGGCCGGTCACGGACGCGGTGACACCCATCCCGTAGCCGTTCGTCTCCGGCACGGCACGCAGGAAGAGGGCGCAGGGGGTCTGGACACCGAACAACTGCGCGCCGAACAGCAACGCCATCAGCATCGGTACCCGCATCCCCCGTCCGACGACGTCGAGGTCCACGAGGGGGTGCTGGACGCGTCGTTCCACGAACACCCACACGACGAGAACCGCGGCCCCGACGCCGATGGCCGACCACGTCAGCGCGCTCGTCCAACCCCAGGTGCTCGCGTTGGACACACCGCCGAGCACGCCGAGCAGTCCGACCGTGAGCAGCACCGCACCGGCCCAGTCGACTGTTCCTTCCTTCCGTACCGTCGTCTCCGGGACGAGGAAGTAAACGACGGGCAGGCAGATCGTCATGAGCACGGCGGGGACGAGCAGGACCAGCCCGACATTGTCGACGACGGAGTCGAGGAGGAATCCCGAGAGCAGGCCGCCGACGGCGGCACCCAGCGTCAGTGACCCGACGAGCCGGCCGATGCTCCGGCCGGCCGTGGCCGCGTTGCGGTCCCGCACGATCGCGAATTCGAGCGGCAGGAACGCCGCGAGCGGTGCCTGCAGCGCCCGGCCGACGAGCAGCAGCTCGTAGGACGGCGCGAACGCGACGAGATACGAACCGAACGCGACGGAACTGGTGGCGAGAACGAGAAGGCGTTTGTGCCCGAAGAGGTCCCCCAGTTTGGCGATCAGCGGCACACAGGCGGCCGTTCCCAGCAGATACATGGCGCTCACCCAGTTCAATGCGGCGGACGACGCGTCGAAGCGTTCGCCGATGGCGGGCAGCAGCGGGGAGAACCACCCCTGCAGCAACCCGCTCGCGAACTCCATGACCACGAGGAACCCGACCGCTGCGGTGGCAGCGTCGCCTCCCCGGATGTGGGGCGAAGAACTCATGTCGACTCCAAGAGGACGAGTGGAAAGTGACTCATCGAAGAGTGCCGCCGCGTGAATTCCGTCGTGTAAATTTGCAGCATTCTCGGCATCGAAGGGCAAACTATGCAGGATTACGAGCCAGATGACGTCGACTTCGCACTCATCCATGCACTGCAAATCGAGCCGCGGGCATCGTGGAAGGCGCTCGCGCCCGCACTGGCCGTCGACCCCGCCACGTTGTCGAGGCGATACCAACGGCTCCTCAACGCCGGCCTGATCTGGATCACCGGATACGACCCCGGGACGCCCGGGCGCGGCGCACTGATCGAAATCGAATGCGCACCCGGACAATCCGTCTCCACCGCGGAGGCCATCTCCGAAGATCCGATGGTCGCGAGCATCGATTTCACGGCGGGCGGACGCGACCTGCTGCTCACCCTGATGGCAGAGGATTCGGTGGACACGTCACGATTCCTGCTCCACCGCCTGGGGGAGTATCCGGCGATCCGGCGAGCCCGGACGCACCTCATCACGGAGGTGCTCTTCGAGGCCGGGAACTGGCGGCTCCGGACGCTGACGGCGGAGCAGGTCGCCATGGTTCCCGCGGCCCGTCCGCCGCGTCCCCGCGCAGCGCGGACGGTCGCACCCGGCCTCAAGCGCCTGATCCGTCACGAACTGGGAATCGACGGCCGCGCACCGACCACGGCGATCGCGGAACGCGCAGGCGTCAGCAACCAGCGCATCACCGACGCGATCGCGACGATGCGGCGAGACGGCTCCCTCCGACTGCGCACCGACATCGCCCGGAGCTACTCGGAATGGCCGATCTACGCCTGGTACTTCATGCAGGTTCCCGCGCCCCTCGTCGAGCGACTGAGGACCTCGCTGGGCAAGATCGAGGAAGTGCGGTTGGCGGTGCTCGTGGCCAGCGAATACAACCTGATCATGGCCGTCTGGTTGCGCACCCTCAACGACGTTCACCGGTTCGAACTGCTCCTGGAGAAGCTGCTGCACGGGTCGAGGGTGGCGGACCGCTCGGTGGTCATGCAGATCGGCAAACACCTCGGGCACATCCTGGACGACCGCGGCCGCGCGACGGGTCCGGTGGTGTCGATGATTTCGCCCGCCCCGACGTGAGCACGGGCCACGATTCTCAGAGGAATCACAACTCGTACCCCTAACGTGTCCCCGGCATACCCACCGACACTGGAGGACTCGTCATGAACGTTTCACGAGCACGTCTGCACCTCGGCATCGCAGCGGCCGGCACCCTCGCCGCCGCCGCGCTGGTACCGGGGATCGCCTCCGCGGATCCGGCCGACACCGACTCCGCCCGCCTCGTGAACAGCACCTGCAGCTTCGCCCAGATCGATGCGGCGATGCACGACGTCACCCCGCAGCTCGCCGCGCGCCTGGATCAGGCACCCGAGCGCAAGGCTCAACTGGCGGACTTCTTCTCGAAGTCCCCTGCCGATCGTCAGGCCGTCCTCGATTCGCACCCGCAGCTGAAGAGCCGGCTGGAGACCGTTCCAACCGAGGGACCGGCTGTCGAGTGGCGCGCGAAGGCACTGACGATCGCCGAGACCTGCGGCAACTACTGAGGGACGCCAGTCACGGTCGACAGAGATCGTGCCGCAACGGTTTTCGCTTTGCCGTCGGCCAAAAGTGTTGTGAAATGCCGAAAGCCCCCCAACAAGTGTTGGGGGGCTTTCGGTAACGGATGTTCGGCGGTGTCCTACTCTCCCACACCCTGTC
>NZ_JBHUSF010000164.1:0-18968 GCF_042673295.1 Rhodococcus sp. NPDC057014 | reverse complement strand
GGCGGCGCCGGGCGGCGCCGCCCTCCCCGAGTTCCCGCAACCGGGGGTCGCGCCGCTCGATTGGATCGGCGGGCGGGTCGAGGACGCCGGTACGCGGGTGGTGGTGCCGGCGAACCCGCTGATCGCGAACAAGCTCGGATTCGTGCACGGCGGCGTCCAGGCCTGTGCGACGGACCTGGCCGCGAGCGCGGCCCTGACCGGTCGGGGCGCGGACATGGACACCGCGTCCGTGCGGATCAACTATTTCCGCCCGGTTCCCCTGGACTGCGACACGACGTTCACCGCGGACGTGATCCGGGCCGGCCGCGCGGTGGCGACGACCCGGGTGGCCGGGACGTCGGGCGGGCGGGTCTGCGTCGAGGCGACGGTGACCGGGCGCCGCCGGCTGCCCTGACCGGCGCTCGCGGCGCCCCGGACCGGTCTCCCGGGTAGCCTGGTGCCCTGTGAAGAGACGCCTCGGGGACCGCAGGGTGATCGGCGTCGCAGTGCTGGTAGTCGCGCTGGTCGTCGTGGCGCTGCTGGCCCCGCATCCGTCCGTGCTGCAGGTGCGGGAATGGGCGCACTCCGTCGGTCCGGCGTTTCCCCTCGTCTTCTTCGCCGTGCACGCGGTGGTGACGGTGTTCCCGTTCCCCCGCACGGTGTTCACGCTCAGTGCCGGATTGCTGTTCGGCGCGTGGCTGGGCATCGCGATCGCGGTGCTGGCGTCGACGCTGAGTGCGGTGCTCGCCCTCTACCTGGTGCGTGCCGTCGGCCGGGACGTGGTGTGGCAGCGCATCTCCAACCCGACGATCCGGCGGGTGGACGAGCGGATCGCCCGGCGCGGCTGGCTCGCGGTGGGGTCGTTGCGGCTGATCGCGTTCGTTCCGTTCTCGGTGGTGAACTACTGCGCCGGCGTGTCCTCGATCCGGCTGGTCCCCTACGTGCTGGCCACGGTGATCGGTGTGCTGCCGGGGACCGTCGGCATCGTCGTGCTCGGCGACGCGCTCACCGGGGAGACGAAGCCGGGACTCCTGGTGCTGTCCGCGGTGTGTATCGCCGTCGGAATTGCCGGGCTGGTGGTGGATTCCCGGCGGCCGCTGGACGGGTCCGGTGACGCGGTGCCGGACCCGGTCGTCGACCACCCCGCCGAGACGAGTCAATCCCGCAACCTTGAAACCTCGAAGTCAAGCTTTGAGTCTTGACATCGCAGTTTCCAGTTTCTAACCTTGACCTGTGTTCGTGTTGACGGTCGACCAGCGCGGCAGCCGCCGCGACATCGACCGTGTCGCCCCACTCCTCGCCGAATTCGCGCACCGCGACCTCGTCCGCCCGTTCCAGCGGACCGCCGGCGACGAGGTCCAGGCCGTCGTCGCTGACCCGGCCACCGTCGTCGACCTCGCCCTCGACCTCGTCGCCCGCGAACACTGGAGCATCGGCATCGGCGCCGGACCCGTCGAGGAACCCCTCCCCACCGAGACCCGGGCCGGGCGCGGCCCCGCGTTCGAATCCGCGCGGATCGCCGTCGACCGCGCCAAGAGCGCCCCCGGCCGGGTGGCCGTCGAGGGTCCGGACCCGGACGGCGCCGCCGACGCGGACACCGCGCTCGCCCTCGTCGCGGTCCTCGTCGCGCGCCGCACCGAGGAGGGCCGTGAGGCCGTCGAGCAGATGCGGCGCGGCTCCACCCAGACCGAGGCGGCCCGCGCGCTGGGGATCAGCAAGCAGGCCGTCTCCCAACGACTCTCCACCGCGGGCTGGCACGTCGAGACCGCGGGACGACGACTGGCCGAACGACTCCTACGCAAGGCGGACACGTGAGCACCCTGGCCCTCATCGCCCTCGCCGTCGCCGCGCTCGCACCCCTGGTGCTCGCGGCGCCCCGCGGCCCCCGCTGGATGTCGCAGTGGGCTGCGCCGATCGTGGTCGTGCTCGCCCTGACCGTCGCGGCGGTCGCCGCGTCCGCCACCACACCGGTCACCGGATTCGCCCTCGCCGCGACCCTCGTCCTGTGCGTGGCGGCCGCAACTACTGGCGGGGCGCCGCTCGTGCTGGCCGCGTTCCGCATCGCGCGCCGCCAGCCCGACGCCGGATCCGACCCACGACCCGACGCCGGGCCGCTGCGCGGCGGACGGATCATCGGCCTCCTCGAGCGTGCCGCCGTCGCCGTCTCGATCCTCGCTGCCTGGCCGGAGGGCATCGCCGTCGTCCTGGCGGTCAAGGGACTGGCCCGCTACCCCGAACTGCGGGAGGCGCACGCGTCGGAACAATTCATCATCGGCACGTTCACCAGCGTGCTCTGGGCGGTCGCGGTGTGCGGAACGGGACGCGCCCTCATCACGTAGAGGCCCTCCCGGGACCTCCCCCGGTGTGGGACATTCACCCCGGGGGTGCGCGAAACCAGCCCTGGGGGTGATGGGTTTCCGCCTCGGCGCGGACGAGAGTCGTACTCGTCCAGTCCGAGGGAGAGAGCATCCGTGCCTACCGATTTCGTGTCACACGTCCGCACCCAGGTCGCCGTGTACGGCGACGACCGGTCCTACGTCTACCACCGCGAGGTCGGCCGGGAACTCGTCCCCGAGACGGTGACCTACCGCCAACTGGACCGGGACGCCCGCGCGCTGGCGGTGTGGCTGTCGACGCGGCCCGAGGCCGCGCACCCGGTGATGCTGCTGTACGTCGACGCGATCGACTTCCTCCGCGCGTTTCTCGGATGCCTCTACGCCGGGGTGGTCGCCGTACCCGCACCCGTCCCGCACGACGCGCGCAGCATGCAGCGGGTCGCGACGATGTTCGCGGACGCCGACGTGCGCCTCGTGCTCACCACGTCCGCGGTCGCCGAACCGCTCGACAGCTGGATCCGCGAGTCCGGGCTCGCCGCCCCGGTCTCCGTCGCCGCCACCGACACCGCCGCACTCGGTCACCCCGACCGCTGGCGGCTGCCCGTCCTCGACACCGGCACCCTGGCCCTCCTCCAGTACACGTCCGGTTCCACCAGCGAACCGAAGGGCGTGATGGTGACCCACGGCAACCTGCTGCACAACGCGGCGGCCATCACCGACGCAATCGGTGGCGACGACACGGTGACCGTCGCCGGCTGGCTCCCGCACTTCCACGACATGGGGCTGATCGGCATGCTGCTGTCGCCGCTCTACGCCGGCGGCAACCTCGCGTTCATGTCGCCGACGGCCTTCCTCAAACGGCCGGTGCGCTGGTTGCAGCTGATCGACCGGTACCGCGCCGACATGACCCTCGGCCCGAACTTCGCGTACGACCTCCTCGCCCGCCGGATCCCCGACGACCAACTGGCCGGACTGGACCTGTCCTCGGTGCGGGTGGCCCTGAACGGGGCCGAACCCATCCGGCCCCGCACCCTCGACGCCGTGATCGACCGGCTCCGGCCCACCGGTTTCCGGGCGGGCGCCTTCCTGACCGCATACGGCATGGCCGAGGCGACCCTGCTCGCCACCGCCGGCGAGGTCGGCTGCGCCCCAAAATATCTCGACGTCGACGCGGCCGCGCTGGAGCGCCACGAACTGACCCCGAAGGCCGGCGGCGCCCGGCTGGTCGGCAGTGGCAGGCCGTTCGGGTGCGACATCCGCATCGTCGACCCGCACACCGGCCGCGAGCAGCCGCCCGGCCGCGTCGGGGAGATCTGGATCTCCGGCGGCAGCGTCGCCGCCGGCTACTGGCGACGGCCCGGCGAGACCGCGGAGAAGTTCCACGCCACCCTCGACGGCGACGGACCGTACCTGCGCACCGGCGACCTCGGGGTGTTCGACGACGGGCACCTCTACGTCACCGGCCGCCTGAAGGACCTGCTGATCGTCAACGGCCGCAACCTGTACCCGCAGGACGTCGAGGAGGCCGTGCGGGACGTGCATCCGGCGCTCACCGGGTCCGCCGGGGTGGTGTTCTCGCTCGACACCGGGCAGCACGAGCGGCTGCTGGTGATCCACGAGGTCAGGACCGCACTGATCGACGACCTGACACTGCCCGCACTCGCCCGCCGGATCAGGGTCTGCGTCGCCCGGGCCTTCGACGTCCCCGCGCCGAGCGTGGTGCTGGTCGACCGGCGCGGCGTGCACCGCACCACCAGCGGAAAGGTCCAGCGCAGCTCGATGCGCGCCTCGTTCCTCCGGTCCCGCGTCGACGCCGTCCTGCACGAGGAGATCGACCCGGCGGTGCAGCGCCTCAGGACCACCACCACTGTGCCCGCCTGACCCCCCGCTCACCGACCAGGAGAATCCGATGCCCGCCCCCGAGCAGTTCACCCGCCGCGACCTCGCCCCCGTCATCGACTGGCTCGCCGGCCGGGTCGCCGACCACACCGAACGGCCGGTGCACGACATCGACCCGCACCTTCCGCTCGCCGAACTGGGAATCGAATCGGTGTCCGCGGTGAGCCTGTGCGGCGAGATCGAGGACCGCTGGGACCTCGAACTCGATCCCACCGTGGTGTTCGACTATCCGACGATCGCCGAGCTGGCCGTCTTCGTCGTCGGCGAATCCGCACCGCGGCACCGGAAGGCGTCATGACCGACGTCGCGATCGTCGGCCTCGACTGCCGCTTCCCGCAGGCCCCCGACGCCGCCGCCTTGTGGAGCCTGCTGATGGGGAGCGGCGACGGCATCACCGACGTCCCCACCGGACGCTGGAACGCGGACACCGTGTTCGACGCCGCCGGTGGCGCCGGCTCGGTCAACAACCGCAGCGGCGGATTCGTCGCCGACGCGGACGCTTTCGACCACGACTTCTTCGGCATCGCACCCCGCGAGGCCGCGGCGATGGACCCGCAACAGCGGCTGCTGCTGCAGTCGGCGTGGCGGGCGTTCGAGGACGCCGCACTCGATCCGCGGGCCCAGGCCGGTTCGAACACCGGCGTGTACGTCGGCGTCATGGCCAACGAGTGGAATCTCCAGATGCGCGACCTGTCGCGCATCACCGCCCAACTCGGCAGCGGCAACGGCTATTTCATGACCGCCAACCGGATGTCGTACCAGCTGAACCTGCAGGGCCCGAGCATGGCGATCGACACCGCCTGCTCGTCGTCGCTCGTCGCGGTCCACCTGGCCTGCGCAGCGCTGCGGTCCGGGGACTGCGACCAGGCCCTCGCCGGGGGCGTCAATCTCACCCTGACCCCCACGGTGAACGTCTTCTACACGCAGGCCGGGCTGTCCGCGCCGGACGGCCGGTGCAAACCGTTCAGCGGGGCGGCCGACGGAATCGGCCGCGGCGAGGGGGTCGCGGTACTGGTGTTGCGCCGGCTCGCGGATGCGCGGGCGGAGGGCCTGCCGATCTACGCCGTCATCAAGGGCAGCGCCGTCAACAACGACGGCCGCAGCAACGGGATCACCGCCCCCAACCGCTGGGCCCAGCAGCAGGTCGTCGAGAAGGCGTACCGGCGGGCGGGTGTCACGCCCGCACAGGTCGCGTTCGTCGAAGCGCACGGCACCGGGACGGTGCTCGGCGACATGATCGAGATCAAGGCTCTCGGTCACGTCCACGCGGTGCCCCGCCCGCAGCCGTGCGCGATCGGGTCGATCAAGGGCAATCTCGGTCACACCGAGGGCGCCGCCGGGGTGGCCGGACTGATCAAGGTCGCTCTCGCGCTGCACCACCGGGTGGTGCCGCCCAGCCGCGGCGCGGCGGACGTCAACCCGCGGCTCCGGTTGGCGGACAACGGTCTTGCGCTCCTGTCGGAGCCGATGCCGTTGCCCGGCGGCGACGTGCACGGCGCCGTGAGCAGTTTCGGGCTCGGCGGCACCAACGCCCACCTGCTGCTGGCCGCGGCGCCCGCCGGCGACCCGCACGCGGCGAGTCCGGGCGGCGGCGTGCTCACCCTGTCGTCGAACGACCCGGACGGCCTCGCCCGCACCGCCGCCGCCCTGGCCGACGATCTGCTCGCCCACCCCCACACCGAGCTGGGCCGGGTGTGCTGGAGCACGAACACCGTCAAGGCATCCGGGCGCCACCGGCTGGCGCTCCCCGCCCACGACCGGGAGGACGCCGTCGCGGCGCTGCGCGCGGCGGCCCGCGACGAACACCTGCTCGCGTCGCTGTCCGGGACGGCCCGCCCCGTCAGCGTCGGCTGGTTCTTCACCGGGCAGGGCGCGCAGTACCCGGGAATGTCCCGCACCCTGCACGAGAAGCACGGCGCGTACCGGCGGGCGCTGTCCGACGTCGACGAGCGGATGACGCCGCACCTGGGCCGCTCGGTCCGGGAGGTGCTGTTCGGCGCCGGCGAGGACATTCACCGGACCGAGTTCGCGCAGCCCGCCCTGTTCGCGGTCGAGTACGCGCTGGCCCGGACGCTCGGTGAACTGGGCATCGAACCGGCGTGGCTGATCGGGCACAGCGTCGGCGAATACGCGGCCGCCGCGCACGCCGGCGTGTTCGGCCTGGACGACGCGTGCCGGCTGATCGTCGCGCGGGGACGGCTCATGCAGCAACTGCCCGCCGGCGGCACGATGCTGGCGGTGCGGGCCACCCCGGACGACGTCGCCGGCCTGCTCGCCGGCGAACCCGCGGCCGCACTGGCGGCCGTGAACGGGCCGCGGGACGTGGTGCTGTCGGGGGCGGCAGACGCCGTCGACCGGATCGGTGCCGGGCTCACCGCCGCCGGAGTCTCCGTCCGCCGGCTCACCGTCTCGCACGCCTTCCACTCCCCCTCGATGGCGCCGATCCGGGACGCGTTCGCGGAGGTCGCCGCCGACTGCACGTACGGGCCGCCCGAGATCCCGATCTTCTCGACCACCCGGGGGCGGCTGCTCGACGTCGACGAACCGATGGACGCGACCTACTGGACCGACCACATCGCGGCGACCGTGCGGTTCGCGGACGCCGCCGCGGCCGCCCTGACCTGCGATCCGACCCACCTGATCGAGGTGGGTCCCGCACGAATCCTGTTGTCGCTGACCGCCCGCGCCCATCCCGGCTCGCCGGCGCGGCACCTGGCGCCGTGCCCCGGCCCGGCCGCCACCGGCGACGAACTTCCCGCGACCGTCGCCGCCCTGTACCGGGACGGCCACGACCCGGCGTGGGACGCGCTGTACGAGCCGGGAGCCCGGGTCCGCCGGCGACTGCGCGGTTACCCGTTCGCGACCACCGCCCGCTTCTGGACACCCGAGAACGCACCCGCAGACGTGGCGCAGCCCGCCGCACCCGCAGACGTGGCGCAGCCCGCCGCACCCGCACCACCCACCGTCACCGCCGAACCCGAGGACAGCACCATGGACCAACTGATCGCCCTCTTCCGGGAGCAGGCCGCCGTGCTCGCTGCCGCCGCCGCGGTTCCCGGGACGGCCCTGCCGGTCCCGGCGGCGGCACCGGACACCGGGCCGGATCCCGCGGCGGCGAGCGGCGACACCGCAACCCGGGTGCGCGTGGAGGTCGCACGGGTCAGCGGATTCCCCGCGGCCACGCTGACGGCGGCGCAGACGATCACCGGCGACCTCGGATTCGACTCGATCATGATCACCGACCTGTTCGGCGGATTGCGCCGCGCCTTCCCCGGTCTCGCCGTCGAAGCGGACTGGTTCACACCGTGCCGCACGATCGGCGAGGTGATCGACCACGTGGCGACGCACCGTCGGCCCGGATCGCCGCGCACCGCGACGCCCGTCCCGGACCCGGAACCGTTGGTGGCACCCGAGTTCCGCATCGCCGAGTTCCCGGAGGTGCAGGCGCTCGCCGCCCGGCTGACCGCCGCCGAGGGGCTCGGCGTCACCAACCCGTACTTCCTCGTCAACGACGGTGTCACCCGGGACACGTCGACGATCGGCGGCGCGGAGGTCCTCAACTTCTCCAGCTACAACTACCTCGGCATGTCCGGCCACCCGGCCGTCGTGTCCGCGGTCCAGGACGCCGTCGCCCGCTACGGCAGCTCCTGCTCGGCCAGCCGCGTGCTGTCCGGGGAGAAACCGGTCCACCGCGAACTCGAGGCCGCACTGGGCGGGCTGCTGGGAACCGAGGACGCCATCGCCCTCGTCAGCGGGCACGCCACCAACGTCACGGTCATCGGCCACCTTCTCGGGGAGGGTGACCTGGTCGTCCACGACAGCCTCGCGCACGACAGCATCCTGCAGGGCTGCGCACTCTCCGGCGCCACCCGGCGCCCGTTCCCGCACAACGACCACGCGGCGCTCGACGACCTGCTCACCGCGATCCGCTCCCGGTACCGGCGGGTCCTCGTTCTCATCGAGGGCGTGTACAGCCAGGACGGTGACATTCCCGACCTGCCCGCGATGATCGCGGTGAAGAAGAAGCACCAGGCGATGATGATGATCGACGAGGCGCACAGCATCGGGGTGCTCGGCGCCACCGGCGGCGGCATCGGCGAGTACTTCGGCGTCGACCGCGACGACGTGGAACTGTGGTCGGGCACGACGTCGAAAGCGCTCGCCGGCTGCGGCGGCTACGTCGCGGGCAGCGCCGAACTGATCCGGTTCCTGAAGTACACGACGCCCGGCTTCGTCTACAGCGTCGGGATGACCCCCATGAATGCCGCGGCGTCCCTCGCGGCGATCCGGCAGATGCGTGCCGAACCCGACGCCCTCCACCGGTTGCGTCGCAACTCCCGGCTCTTCCTGCAGCTCGCCGCGGACGCAGGAATCGACACCGGCGACAGTCGGGACACCCCGGTCATCCCCTGCATCGTCGGGGATTCACTCCGCACCCTCGCGCTGTCGGGGGCGCTGCTCCGGCGCGGCATCAACGTCAACCCGATCCTCTACCCGGCGGTGCCGGAGAACCTCGCCCGGTTGCGGTTCTTCGTCACCTCCTGCCACACCGAGGACCAGATCCGGTCCACCGTGGCGGCTCTCGCCGAGGAACTCGCCGCGACCGGGTAGGCGGGCGGTCAGCCGCCGTGCGGGGGAACGGGCGGCGGCAGCTGCCCGGGTGCTCCTCCCGGGTACAGCGGCGCGTGCTCGTCGGCGCCGCCGGGCTTAATGAGCGGACCGTCGACGGGTTGTCGCGCCTCGACCTCCGCGGCGCGGACGGCCTGCGCGATGGCCGGATCGGACTTGGTCTCGAACCAGTCGGCGACCTCCTCCGAATCGTCCTCGGGCTTGGGCAGATCCTCGTCCGTCGTGGAGGGCTCGTACCGGAACACCCCGTCCTGCCCCTGCGCGCCGAGCGTCTTCGCGAACCCCTTGAGGGCGTCGCCGAAGTCGCTGGGCACCAGCCACACCTTGTTCGCGTCGCCCTGCGCCATCTGCGGCAACGTCTGTAGGTACTGGTACGCGAGAAGCTCGGGGGTGGGTTTGCCGGACTTGATTGCGGCGAACACCTTTTCGATCGCCTTCGCCTGACCCTGCGCCTGCAGGTACTTGGCGGCCCGGTCGCCCTGCGCCCTCAGGATCCGGGACTGCCGCTCACCCTCCGCGGTGAGGATCGACGCCTGCTTCGCGCCCTCCGCGGCGAGGATGCGGGACTGCTTGTCGCCCTCCGCCGTCTTGATCGCCGACTCCCGGTGCCCCTCGGCGGTGAGGATGGTGGCCCGCTTCTCGCGGTCCGCCTTCATCTGCTTCTCCATCGACTCCTGGATCGACGGCGGCGGATCGATGCTCTTGAGTTCGACCCGGGCGACGCGCAGACCCCAGCGGCCGGTGGCCTCGTCCAGCACCCCGCGCAGCTGCCCGTTGATGGAGTCACGCGAGGTGAGCGTCTCCTCCAGCGTCATGCCGCCGACGACGTTGCGCAGCGTGGTGGTGGTCAACTGCTCCACACCGACGATGTAGTTGCTGATCTCGTACACCGCGGCCTGCGGGTTGGTGACCTGGAAGTACACCACGGTGTCGATGTTCAGCGTCAGGTTGTCCTGGGTGATCACCGGCTGCGGCGGGAACGACACCACCCGTTCGCGCAGATCCACCTTGGCCCGGATCCGGTCCGCGAACGGGATCAGGAACGTCAGCTGCCCCGACACGGTCCGCGAGTACCGGCCGAGTCGCTCGATCACCGCGGCCTCCGCCTGCGGGACCAGCGCCACCGATTTGGCCACCACCAGCGCAACGAACAACACGAGCACGATCAACACGATGAGTGCTGCCATCTACGGTCCCCTCCATACGACGGCGGTCGCGCCGTCAATTTGCATTACCGTCACGGTCGTTCCCGGTGGATACACTTCGGTGCTGTCGAGTGGGCGGGCCGTCCACACGTCCCCGCCGAGTTTGATCTGCCCCGCGTGCTCGGCGACTTCCTCGAGCACCAGGGCCTGCTTGCCGGTGAGCGCCTCGATCCCCGTCGGGGTCGGCGGCGGTGTCTCGAACTTGCGCAACAACACCGGGCGCACCCCGAGGATCAGCGCGAGGGACAGCACCCCGAAGATCACCGCGTCGACCCAGACCGGGAAGTCGGTGATCGCGGTGACCCCGGCCGTGGCCAGCGCACCGCCCGCCAGCATGAGGAGGAAGAAGTCCCCCGTCAACGCTTCGGCGGCGGCGAGCAGCACCCCCGCTACCAGCCAAATCAATGCAGCCACAACACCATCTAACCAGAGTCTCCGGAACCGACGGTGACGAAGTCGACCAGCTGTTCGACCGCCCCGATCAGCGGCGCCTCCAGGTCGCGGAACGTGTCGACAGCCGAGTACACCCGGCGCCACCCGTCGCGCAGTGTCCCCCAGCCCAACTCGCGGCACACCCCGGTCTTCCAGTCCTCACCGCGCGGAATCTTCGGCCAGGCCGCGATGCCCACCGCGGACGGCCGGACCGCCTCCCACACGTCGATGAACGGGTGCCCGGTGACGAGCACGTTCGGCCCGAGCCCCTGTGTGAGCTGGGTTTCCTTGGACCCGGTCACGAGGTGGTCGACGAGCACGCCGACGCGTCGTCCCGGTCCGGGGCGGAATTCGGCGAGCCGCTCCCCGAGGTTGTCGAGACCCTCCAGGTGCTCGACGACGACCCCTTCGACGCGCAGGTCGTGCCCCCACACCCGTTCCACCAGGGCGGCGTCGTGCACGCCCTCTACCCAGATCCGGCTGGCCAGCGCGGTCCGGGCCCGCAGCCCCTCGACCTTCGTCGACCCCGACGCCGACCGGGTGGCCGGCGGACCGGCGGGCTTCGCCGCCGGGCGCACCAGGGTGACGGGTTTTCCGTCGATCAGGAACGCCGCCTCCCGCATCGCGAACAACCGGGTGCGCCGCGCCCCGTCCTCGAGCCGGACGAAGTCGCCGTCGTAGGTGCGTTCGAACCCCACCACCGCCCCGCAGAACCCGGTGCCCGCGTCCTCGACGACGAGGTCCCGTTCGGCCGGAACCGTCGGTGTCACGGGCTTCCTCGCGCGTGGGTGTCCGGAAAAGATGTCGCCGTATCTGTCGCCTCCGCTCACGGGCGCTGACGCTATGCCAGCGGCGCCGTTACACACACGCCGCCACGCCGACATATGCTCGTTTATCGTGACTTCACCCAGCGCCACTCTCACCGTGTGGGCCAGTTCCTGGCTCGCCGGGAACAGTGCACCCGACGACGTCATCGACGCCCTCCACGCGTGGGCGCCGATGCATCTCGCCTGCGCGGAGGATCAGGACACGGCCCGGCGCACCGGACTGCCGTGGCCCGACCCGCAGGACGCCGGGGTGACGGCCCTGCTGCAGACAATGCGCCGTTCCGTGTCGCAACCCGAGACCGAGATCCGGCTGGTCCTGCCCGGGCCGGGGGACGTGCGCGGACTTCCCGCGGGCACCGGGTTCTCGTCCGCCGCGATCGGCACCGGCGAGGGTGTCCTCGTCGGGCCGCCCGGCCGGTCCGGGACGGGGCTCGTCCCGCACGTCGAGGGTCCCGACGTGCTGCGGTGGACGGTGTCGACGATCGAGCGGCTCCCCCTCGACGCCCACCACACCGGTTTGGGTGAGGCCGAGTTCACGATGCGGGAGGCGGTGCGCGACGCCGCGGCCGCGCTCGAGGCCCTGCACATGCTCGACTCCGGTTTCGGCGCCGATCCGCGCGCCCTGATCGCCGACGCACTGGCCAAGTCCGCGCTGCACCGGTATCCGACGACGATCACGCCGCGGGCGCTGCGGATCCTGGACTCGGCCGATCAGGTGGCCGCGATCCTCACCGTCGCCGAGCAGATGGCCCCCGCCCGCACCGTGTCCGCGTCGGGCGCGGCCACCCTCAAGGACCTACTTCGCCCGCTGCGTTCGGCGGTGCGCTCGGCGCGTACCGCCGCCGTCAATGCGTGTGCGCGGGACGGCCTGACGGACTGACGACGGCCTTGCAGCAGTCGACCGCGCAGGACGCGCCGTCCAGGGTGGACCCGAGCAGCGGCTCGGATCCGAGCCGCGCGGCGGACGCGCCGGTCAGCTGCTCGGTGACGAGTGCGACGACGAGTTCCGCGAACCGCCGATCCGTCCCGGGTGTGGCCGCGCGCACGAAGTCGATGCCGAGTTCGGCGGCCTTGTCCCGCGCCTCGGTGTCCAGGTCCCACACCACCTCGAGGTGATCGGAGACGAAACCCACCGGGCACACGATCACCGCGCGCACACCGTCGCCGGCGAGGGCGTCGAGGTGGTCGCAGATGTCCGGTTCGAGCCACGGCACCTGGGGTGGCCCGGACCGGGACTGCCACACCAGATCGAAGTCGTCGAAGCCGGCGGCGCGGGCGGTGAGCCTCGCGGCCTCGGCCACCTGCCGGCTGTAGAGGCGACCGCCCTCCGCGGGCGGTCCGGCGTTCACGTCCGCGGAGACGGGCACCGAGTGGGCGGTGAACACGAGCCGCGCGTCCGCCCGGTGCTCGGCGGGGAGTTGCGCGGCGGCCGCGCGGACGGCGTCGGCGAACGCCCCGACCAGCAGCGGGTGATCGTAGTACTGGCGCAGCTTCAGCAGGTGCGGCGCCCCGTCGCCGGCCGCGGCCCGCGCCCGGGAGACGTCCTCGTGGTACTGCCGGCACCCCGAGTACCCGCCCCACGCCGACGTCGGGAACACCAGGGCCGAGCGGACACCGTCCGAACCCATCCGGGCGACCGTGTCCTCGACCATCGGATGCCAGTTCCGGTTACCGAAATAGACGGGCAGATCGATTCCGGCGCTTGCCAATTCGGATTCGACACGGGAGATGATGTCGCGGTTGAGGGCGTTGATCGGCGACACACCCCCGAAATGCAGGTAGTGCTCGGCGACCGCGTCCAGACGTTCGGGCGGCACCCCCCGGCCCCGGGTGACGTTCTCCAGGAACGGGCGCACGTCGTCGGGCTTCTCCGGACCCCCGAACGACAACAGAAGAAGGGCGTCGAACCGGGAATCGGAACCGGCCGTCGAATTCACAGCGATCATGATCCCCATCTTCCGTGCTGCCGTTCGGGGCGCACTCCCCGGGTAGTGCCCTAGCCGGCCATCGCGTGGGCGCCGCCGTCGACGTAGATGATCGACGCGGTGGTGCCGGGCAGCCAGTCGGACAGCACGGTGCACACGGTCTTCGCGACCGGCTCCGGGTCGTCGACGTTCCAGCCGATGGGTGCGCGCTCGTCCCACGCCGTGTTCAGCTCGTTCATCTGCTTGGCGTCGTCGGTGGCGGTGCCGGCGATGGCCTTGGCGGCGAGGGTCTTGATCGGGCCCGCCGCGACGAGGTTGGAGCGGATACCGCGTTCGCCGACCTCCTTGGCGACATATCGGTTCACCGACTCGAGGGTGGCCTTGGCGACACCCATCCAGTTGTAGAACGGCACCGCCCGCGCCGGGTCGAAGTCCATGCCGACGATCGACGCGTTGTCGTTCAGCACCGGCAGCAGCGCCTTCGACAGGGACGCGTACGAGTACGCCGACACCTCGAACGCCACCCCGACGTCGGACCACGGTGCGTCGAAGAACGGGCTGCCCAGGCAGGACCGCGGCGCGAACGCGATGGAATGCACGACGCCGTCGACACCCTCCGGCGCGATCTCCCGGATCCGGTCGGCGAGGCTCTCGAGGTGCTCGGGGTTCTGCACGTCGAGTTCGAGCGCCGGCGGCACCGGCTGCGGCAGCCGCTGCGCGATCCGGTCGATCAACCGCAGACGGTCGAATCCGGTGATGATCACCTTGGCGCCCTGTTCCTGGGCGACCTTGGCGACGTGGAACGCGATGGACGCGTCCGTGATGATGCCGGTGACGAGAATGGTCTTACCTTCGAGCAATCCGCCCATGAGGTGTCCTCCTGTGAAGAAAAGTCCGGGAAGTGGGGTGGGAGTTCTAGTGGCCCATGCCGAGGCCGCCGTCGACGGGGATCACCGCGCCGGAGACGTACGCGGAATCGTCGGAGGCCAGGAAGCTCACCACCGCGGCGACCTCCTCGGGCTTCCCCTGCCGCTGCAGCGGGACGGCGCCGGTGATCATGTCCTTGTACTTGTCGTCGAGGACCGCCGTCATGTCGGTGTCGATAAATCCGGGGGCCACCACGTTCGCCGTGATCGACCGGGAGCCGAGTTCGCGGGTCAGCGACCGCGCGATGCCGACCACACCGGCCTTCGACGCCGCGTAATTGACCTGGCCGGGACCGCCGGCGAGCCCGACGACCGACCCGAGGAACACGAACCGGCCGAACCGTGACCGCAGCATCGAGCGGGTGGCGCGCTTCGCGACGCGGAACGCGCCGGTCAGGTTGGCGTCGACGACGGAGGTGAACTGCTCCTCCGTCATCCGCATGATCAGCGTGTCGTCGGTGATGCCGGCGTTCGCGACGAGGACCTCGACCGGCCCCTGGTGCGCCTCCACTTCCTTGAAGGCGCGGTCGATCGACTCGGTGTCGGTGACGTCGCACTGGACGCCGAACAGGCCCTCGGGTGCACCCGAGCCGCGATGTGTGACCGCGACCTTGTGCCCGTCCGCCGCGAGGCGCTGCGCGACAGCGAGGCCGATCCCGCGGTTGCCGCCGGTGACGAGCACCGACCGGGGAGTGGACACCGTCCGCACAGACGCGTCAGTAGTTTCTGGGGTAGACATGCGGATAAACCTATCTGTTCAGATGTGCAGGAGTGGAAGCGCGGGGCGGCGGTGGAACGCAGATCACGGCAGCCGTTGACGCAGGACCAGCGCGAGGATCAGCCCCGCCGTGGCGGAGAGGACACCCAGCACGAGCCAGGGGCGGCTGGCGTCGCCGCGGGTGGTCTCGAACCCGATCTGCTCCTCGAGGGTGTCGTAGACATCCCGCAGTTCCTCCAGGCTCGACGCCGTGAAGAAACTGCCGCCGGAGAGATTCGCGATCTCCCGCAGCGACGGGTCGTCGACCGGAACCGGGATGCGTTCGTCCTCGATCTCGACCTTGCCGTAGCTGGTGCCGAACGAGATCGTCGAGATGGGAACGTCCTTGTCCTTCGCCTGCCGGGCCGCGGTGAACCCGCCGCGCGGATCGTCCGGGTTCTCGGGAACGGTCTGCTTGCCGTCCGAGAGCAGCACGATGCGGGCCGGCGGCGCCTGGTCACTGCCGCCGAGCACCGCGGCCAGGGTGTCGATCGACTGCAGCGACGTGAAGATCGCCTCACCGGTGGCGGTCCGCTCGCTCAACTGCAGATTGTCGATCGCGACCTTCGTGGCCTCCCGGTTGGTGGTCGGCGACACCAGCACCGACGCGGTGCCTGCGAACGCGACGAGACCGAGGTTGATGCCGGGGGTGAGCCCGTCGGCGAACGACTTCGCGGCGTCCTGTGCGGCGGCCAGCCGGGTCGGTTCCACGTCGGTCGCCTTCATCGACAACGACACGTCGATGACGAGGATCACGGTGGCCCGGTTCCGCGGAACCCGCTTGTCCTCCGTCGGGCCGGCCAGCGCCACACTGAAGAACACCAGCGCCAGCACCATCAGCAGCGCCGGAATGTGCCGGGACCGGCCCGGCCGCGACGGCGCGACCTTCTCGAGCAGCGCGTAGTTCGTGAACCGGAGGGTGTGCTTCTGCCGCTGCCGCTGCACCCACACGTATCCCGCGACCAACGCCCCGACCACCAGCAGGAACAGCAACCACCACGGTGAGGTGAACTGCGAAAGACTCACCGGCGGGACCTCTGGTTCGTCGCGGTCCCGTAACTGTGTTTCCGGGCGGACACGAACCGCACCACGTCCGAGATCCAGTCCCGGTCGGTCCGCAGGCTGAGCAGCGGGGCCCCGCACCGCCGCAACGACTGCTCCACCTGCAGGCGGTGCTCGTCCGCGGCGCGCGCGAAGTCGGCGCGCAGTTGCGGTGTGGTCGTGAACTCGCGGGTCCTGCCGGACTCCGGATCGTGCAGCACTACATCCCCCAGGTCGGGTAATTCCAGATCTCGCGGGTCGAGCACCTCGACACCGAGTACGTCGTGGCGCCCCGAGATGGCCCGCAGCGACCTTTCCCAGTCGATCGGACCCAGGAAGTCACTGATGACGACGGCCAGACCGCGGCGGCGCTGCGGCCGGCGCAGCGACTCCACCGCCCCCTGCAGATCGCCCCGCACCCCGTCCGGGGCGTGCGGGGTGGTCGCGATCCGACGCAACATCGCCTGCGCGTGGATCCGGCCACCGCGGGCCGGGATCCGCGTGGTCTGGGCGCCGGTCGAGACGATCGCCCCGATCCGGTTGCCGCCGCCGCTGGTCAGATGCGTGACGGCGGCGGCCGCGGCCACCACCAGGTCCCGCTTCTCGCACCCGGCGGTACCGAAGTCCAGGCTCGACGACAGATCGACGACGAGCCACGTCTCCAGCTCCCGGTCCGCGACCGACTGCCGGACGTGCGGGTGCGTCGTGCGGGCGGTCACCGACCAGTCCATCTGACGGACGTCGTCGCCCGGCTGGTACTCGCGCGCATCACCCGGCTCCGAGCCCGGCCCCGGGATCAGGCCCAGATGGTCGCCGTGCAGCACACCGTCGAGACGGCGGCGGACGGTCAGTTCCAGCGTCCGCAACGCCGCGGACAGTTTGGGATCACGAAGTTCGCCGGAGCGAAACGACGGCGGCGGGCCGGCACTCTGCGCACCGGCGGTACGCGCACTCACCGTGGCTGGCTCATCGCCGTCGGTCCGGGCACCGACGTGGACGGGACGGGAGGTCCGTTGTGACCGGCGGGAGCGGCCGGGACCGCCGTCGGCTGTGCGGCGATCTGCGGCAGACCCACCGTCTGCAGCACACGGGAGATCACGTCGTCCGGGCTCACCTCGTCGGCGAGCGCGTCGTAGGACAGCACGAGACGGTGCCGCAGCACGTCCGGGATCACCTCGAGCACGTCCTGCGGCACCACGTAGTCACGCCCGCGGAGCAACGCCAGCGCCCGCGCCGACGAGATGATGCCCAGCGTCGCACGCGGAGACGCGCCGTACGCGATCCAGCCGTCGACGTCGGGGAGACCGAACTCCGCCGGCGTGCGGGTGGCCGCGATGACCCGCACCACGTAGTCGACGAGCGCATGGTGCACGAACACACCGCTCGCGACCTTCTGCAGGCGGACCAGTTCCTCGGGGTCGAGAACCTGATGCGGTTCCGGCGCGTCGACACCCATCCGGTAGACGATCTCGCGTTCCTCCTCCACCGTCGGATAGTCGACGAGGATCTTGAACAGGAAGCGGTCGCGCTGCGCCTCCGGCAGCGGGTACACACCCTCGTTCTCGATCGGGTTCTGCGTCGCCATCACCAGGAACGGGTCGGGCATGTGGTACCGCTTGCCGCCGATCGAGACGTGGCGCTCGGCCATCACCTCGAGCAGCGCCGACTGCACCTTCGCCGGTGCGCGGTTGATCTCGTCGGCGAGCACGAAGTTCGCGACGACGGGGCCGAGTTCGGTGTCGAACTCCTCCCGCCCCTGCCGGTAGATGCGCGTACCGATCAGGTCGGTGGGCACCAGGTCCGGGGTGAACTGGACGCGGGAGAACGACCCGCCGACCACCTTCGCGAACGTCTCGACGGCCAGGGTCTTCGCCACACCCGGCACACCCTCGAGCAGCACGTGCCCCTTCGCGAGGAGACCGACCAGGATCCGCTCCACCAGCCGGTCCTGCCCGACGATCACCCGCTTGACCTCGTAGATCGCGCGTTCCAGCGTCTGGACGTCGGCGGCGAGACTGGGTGCGACCGGCTTCGTGAGCACGGTCTGCGTGCCCGCATCCTGTGAGGGTGCCGTCGGTGCGGTGGCGTTCTGGGGACCCGATCCGTTGGCCGCACCCCCGTTCTTCACACCTTCGGGAGCGGCCTTCGCGGGCGACTCCTTCCGGGCTGCACCCTCCGATACCGCATCATCACGTGAGGTCACCAAGAATCCACCGCTTTCACCTAGATCGTTCCGCCCGTTCACGTACTTGCTCAACTATTCCAGGTGCAAGCAACCCCCGCCGCAACCAAGCACGATCCGCACTGCGGACTACTTCATCGACATCATGGATCACGACACCATACGGACAGCGTAAGGGGTCATGCCGTCCCATCGCACCGGGGAGATCTTGACGACGTCTCCCGACTGCGGCGCCTCCAGCATCTGGTCGTCCCCGAGGTACAGGGCGACGTGCTGGCTGGCGTTGGGACCCCAGAAGATCATGTCGCCGCGCTGCATCTCCTCCGAGGGAACCTGCTCGCCCGCGGTGTACTGATAACCGGTGTAATGCGGCAGCGAGATGCCGATCCCGGCGAACGCGTAGATCATCAGACCGGAGCAGTCGAAACCGACCTTGTTGAAGTCGCCGTAACTGTCGGCGACACCGCCGTCGCGGATACCCAGTGTGGGGCCTTCCTCGTCGCCGCCGCCCCACGCGTACTCCACACCGATCTGGGACAGGCCGCGGTCGATGACGGTCTCGATCGCCTCACTGCCCGTCAGTTCCTCACCGCTGGTCGACGGTTTCGACTTGGGGGTCGACTTCGGCGTGGTCGCGGCGGAGTCCTCGTCCTCCGAATCGTCCTCGATCGTGGTGTGCGCCCGCTGCCCCGCCGCGAGTTCCGCCGCGCGCTGGCGTGCCGCCTCGTTGGCGGCGACCCGCGCGGCGGCCTGCGTCGCGGCCTCCCGGGCCGCGGCGGCGATGGCAGCCTTCTGCGCGTCCTCGGCGCGCTTCTACTCCTCCCACGTCG
>NZ_JBHUSF010000163.1:0-19112 GCF_042673295.1 Rhodococcus sp. NPDC057014 | reverse complement strand
CTTCTTGGAGACACGCACCAGCTTCTTGTTGACGAACTCGTCCATCCCCCACGGACCGAGTTCGCGGCCGACGCCGGAGCGTTTGACGCCGCCGAACGGCAAACCGGGGAGCGTCGTGCCGTGCTCGTTGACGTACGCCATCCCGACGTCGAGCCGGTCGGCCACCTCGAGGGCCCCGTCGAGGTCGCTGCTCCACACCGACCCGCTGAGACCGTAGGCGGAGGAGTTGGCGAGTTCGACGGCCTCGTCGGCGGTGGCGACCTTGTAGACGACGCCGACCGGTCCGAACAGTTCCTCGCTGTATGCGCGCATCTCGGGGGTCACGTCGACGAGCAGCGTCGGTTCGACGTACGAGCCGGGACCGTCGATCTTCTTTCCGCCCGCGAGGAGCGTCGCGCCCTTGGCGACGGCGTCCTCGATCTGCTCGATCAGGGAATCCGCGGCGGTCTGCGAGGACAGCGGCCCAAGGACGGTCTTCGCGTCGAGCGGATCGCCCGTCGGTGTGGCCTTGAACGACTCGGCGAGTTTCGCGACGAACTCGTCGTAGTTCGGTTCCGTCACGATGAACCGCTTCGGCGAGTTGCAGGCCTGGCCGGCGTTGGACAGGCGAGCCCGGGTCGCCGTCTTGACGGTGGCGTCCATGTCGTCGGTGTCGAGGACGACGAACACGTCGGAACCGCCGAGTTCGAGGACGACCTTCTTGAGGTTGCGGCCCGCCGTCTCGGCGACGCTGATGCCGGCCCGTTCACTGCCGGTGAGGGAGACACCCTGGACTCGCGGGTCCGCGATCATGTCGGCGATCTGCTCGTTGGTGGCGAACACGTTGACGTACGCGTCCTCCGGGAGTCCGGCCTGCCGGAAGATCTCCTCCATCAGCAGCGCCGACTGCGGACAGTTCGGGGCGTGCTTGAGCAGCACGGTGTTGCCGAGCACGAGGTTCGGGGCCGCGAAGCGGGCGACCTGGTAGTACGGGTAGTTCCACGGCATTACGCCGACGAGCGCACCGATCGGCCTGCGGTAGACGACGGATTCGTCGGCGCCGGGCACGTCGAGTCGTTCCGCCTCCAGCAGTGCGGGGCCGTTGTCGGCGTAGTAGCGGTAGATCGCCGAGGACAGCTTGACCTCGCCTGTGGCCTCCCGGACGGGCTTGCCCATCTCGAGGGCGATCATCCGCGCGAGTTCGTCCGCGCGCTCGGCGTAGATGTCCGCGGTCCGGCCCAGAATCCGGGCTCGTTCCGCGGCGGGGGTCGTCCGCCAGCTCAGGTATCCGCTGTGGGCGCGTGCGAGCGCCGACTCCACTCCCGCATCGTCCAACGTCTCGAATTCCCGGACGGTGTCACCGGTCGCAGGATTGACTGTCTTGTACTTCGCCATACCCCGGGCAACGACGGGCCGGTCGCTCGAATTCCCCGCCTACGCCGAGCCGCCGGTCAGGCGGCACGGGTTTCGCGAAAGCCCTGACCGCCCGCGACCGCTGCGTAGTGGCCCAGCAATTCGTCGCAGATCGCGGGCCACGTGCGGTGCAGCACCGACTGCCGGGCGGCCTCCCCGAAACGAGCCCGCATGCGACGGTCCCGCAGCGCGTCGACGGCGCTCGGCAGCAGTTCGCCGAACCGGTCGACCGGGAGCAGATAGCCGTTGCGGCAGTGCGCGACCAGATCGCGGGGTCCACCGGCGTCCGGTCCGATCACCGGCACCCCGCTGGACAGTGCCTCCTGCACAGCCTGACAGAACGTCTCGTGCTCGCCGGGATGGACGAAGACGTCCAGGCTGGCGTAGGCCTCGGCGAGCTCCGCGCCGCCGAGCTGGCCGGTGAAGACCGCGGCGGGCATCAACCTCTGCAGGCGGCTCCGCTCGGGACCGTCGCCGACGATCACCAGCCGCACCCGCTGATCGCCCGCCAGCGCGGCGAGCCGCTCGACGTGCTTCTCGGGTGCGAGCCTGCCCACGAACCCGACGACCAGCCTGTCGGAGCCGCCCAGCCAGGAGTCCCGCAGTCCGGTGCTGCGGCGGGACGGCGCGAATCGAGTGGTCTCCACACCGCGTGCCCAGCGGTGAACCCTCGGAATCCGCTGCTCGGCCAATGCCTCGACCGCCGACGTGGACGGCGCGAGGGTACGCGTGCAGCCCCGGTGGATGCGACGGGTCCAGGCCCACGCCGCCCGGCTGGTGATGCCGAGGCCGTAACTTTCGGCGAACCCCGCCACGTCGGTCTGGTACACGGCGACCGTGGGGACGTCGAGCCGGTGCGCCGCACCGAGACCGCCCGCCCCGAGGAGGAACGGCGACGCCAGGTGCACGACATCGGGGTCGAACGACCGCAGCGCGGCGGTGAGCCCGGGCTGCGGCAGACCCACCGGGAGCGAACTGACCTTCGGCACCATCACCGCGGGCACCCGGTGGACGGGCACACCGTCGTGTTCGGTCGGCGCCGGTGCCTGCGAACCGACCGTGTCCGGGGCGACGACCATCGCCTGGTGTCCGGTGCGCTGCAGATGGTCGAGAACCCGCAGCACCGAGTTGGTCACACCGTTCATGTTGGGAAGAAACGATTCCGCGACGATGGCTACTCTCACGCGCTCAGCGTGGCAGTGCCCGTGGTCACAGCAGCGAGATCGACGTGACCGTCGCGCGAAGTTCCGGGAAATTCAGGATGACGTCGCCTGCGTGGATTCCGCCGAGATCTCCCGTCGCCGGAGATACCAGAGCACCGGTCCCGCGATCAGCCACGTCACCACGATCAGCGAACCGGCGGGGATCACGGCCACGCTGGCGTCGCGTCCGGACACGCGCACCAGGTCGGGGTCGCTGCGCGCGTACTCGACGTCGATTCGCTGACCGACCGTGAGGTTGGTCGGGTACAGCACCCCGAGTTCGGGGTTGTGCGTCACCCCGTCCGGGGTGACGAAGCTGATGGCCGACCGCAACGACCCCGCCGACAGCACCTCCGCCGTGGCCACGCCGCGGTCGGATTGGATGGTGTGGTCGTTGCGCCAGGCCGCGAGGACGAGGAGCACGGCCAGGATGGAAATGCCGATCGCCGCCACCAGCACCCCGCGCCGGACCCGCCGCGTCACCCGCGCATTCACAGTTGTGCCCGCACCGCGGCGTGCAGTTCGCGCAGCCCGGAACGTTCGGTGGTCACCTCGAGCACCCGGATTCCGCGGTCGCCGGGTGCGTCGGGTGTGCTCAGCCGCGTCGACAGCTCACCCAGACCCACCAGGTGATGCTCCACCCGGTAGGCGGCGCAGAGGGCGGCGAGATCCATCCCGTGCGGTGTACCGAAGACTCGCTCGAACACCCCGGCGTACTGCGGATCGCCCTGTTCGAGCAATTCGAAGATGCCGCCGCCGTCGTCGTTGGCGACGACGATCGTCAGGTCCCGGGGCCGCGGTTCGCCCGAGCCGATGAGCAGCCCGGACGCGTCGTGCAGGAACGTGAGGTCGCCGAGAAGGGCCACCGTGCGCCCCTCCTCGTAGGCGAGGGCCGCACCGACGGCAGCGGACACGGTGCCGTCGATGCCGGCAACGCCCCGGTTGGACAGCACCCGGACCTTCGGCGCCGGATAGCTGACCAGTGCGGCGTCCCGGACGGGGTTGGACGCGCCGAGCAGCAACTGGTCGCCATCGGTCAGGGCGTCCATGACGGCGGCCGCCACATGGAGGCCCGTCGCCTTCGGGTGGGCGGCGAGTTGCGCGCGCACCGCCTTGTCGGTGTGCTCCGACAGCGTGCGGCAGCGGTTGATCCAGGCCCGGTCGGGTTCACCGGTCACCACCGCGCGGGTTCCCGTGGCCAGCACGTTCCCGGACACGTCGGGCCAGCGGGGGCCGGTGGTGAGCGCATAGACGGCCACCGCCGGATCGGCGAGGACCTTCGACACGGACCGGTGCAGGGTGGGGCGTCCGGTGATGACGGCCTGCCGCGGCTTGAGCTGGGGCAGTGCCATCGGATGCACCGGGATGCCGTGCAGGGGTGCGGTCGGCTCTGCGACCGTCGGAAGTCCGGCGAGTTCCGGCCGCAGCGCCGATCCGTGCCCGGAGATCACGATGGTGTCCGGGGTGATGTCGAGGTCCATCGCCACGTCGAGCGTCGCGTGCTGGGTGGTGGTCCACGCCGCCCCGCCCGGCCGTCCCTGTGGAATGGGGCCCTGCGCGTGGACGTCGGGGACCAGCGGTTCCCGGAGTGGGATGTCGAAGTGCACGGGTCCGGCGTTGCCCGACCTCGTGCCGCGCGCGGCGGCGAGGACCCGGCAGACCGCCGACCGCCACTGACTGTTCTGCGCGGCGTCGTCCTCGGCCAGGCCGAGGCTGACGGTCGCGCGCACCTGGCTGCCGAACAGGCCGAGTTGCTCGATGGTCTGGTTGGCGCCGGTGCCGAGCATCTCGTACGGGCGGTTGGCGCTGAGCACCACGAGCGGCACCCGGGCGTAGTTGGCCTCGAGGACGGCGGGACCGAGATTGGCGACCGCGGTGCCGGACGTCATGACGATCGGGACGGGACGCTTGCCTGCCACGGCCAGGCCGAGGGCCAGGAATCCTGCGGTGCGCTCGTCGATGCGCATGTGCAGACGGAGCCGGCCCTCGAGGTCGGCGGCCTGCAGCGCGAACGCCAGCGGGGCATTCCGCGAACCCGGGCAGAGCACGACCTCGCGTACTCCCCCGCGGACCAGTTCGTCGACGACCGCGGTGGCTTGAGCAGTGGACGGGTTCACGCCATCAAGAGTGTCAGATACTCCGGCACCCTCGTCCGGCGACCTGGCCGGGTGAGTTCACGGCCACATCCCGGGCGCTGACACCATGTGGGCATGCGCACTCTCTTCGATCCCGCCGAGCTCCCTCCACGCCGCATCTACCAGGTGCTGACCGCCTCGGTCGTGCCGCGACCGATCGCGTGGGTGTCCACGGTCTCGGCGGACGGGGTGGCCAACCTGGCCCCGTACAGCTTCTTCTCGGTGTCCAGCACGCAGCCGCCGGTGGTGCAGTTCACGTCGGTGACCCGCAAGGACAGCCTCCGGAACATCGAGGCGACGGGTGAGTTCGTGATCAACCTGGCGACGGAGCCCCTGGTGACGGCCGTCAACGCCAGCTCCGCCACCTACGACAGCGACGTCGACGAGTTCGCCGCGCTCGGCATCGAGACCGAGCCCAGCGAGCGGGTCCGGCCGGTCCGGGTCGCGGGTTCGCCGGTCGCCATCGAATGCACCCTGCACGGGGTGACCCCGGTCGGTGACTCGTTCGTGGTGATGGGCGACGTCGTCACGATCGCGGTGCGTTCCGAGGCGCTCGCCGCCGACGGGCTGCCGGACTTCGCCGAACTCGCTCCGCTCAGCCGCCTCGGCCGTAACGAGTGGGGTCTGCCGCCGAAGGTCGTGATGCTGGACCGCCCGCACCGCCCCGAATAACCACTCAATTGGTTAGGCTTACCTGATAACCAGACCGCAACCGGGGGAGCTACCACCGACATGGCCCAGCGCAGCAAGTTCGTCAAACCTCAGAGTCGCCGGATCGCGTCCGCACGAGTGGTCGCAGGCAAGCAGATCAGCCCGAACTTCGTCCGCGTCACCATCGCGGGTGAGGAACTCGACTCCGTCAGCCCCATGGGCTTCGACCAGTGGTTCCGGATGTTCATCCCCCAGCAGGGACAGAGCACGCTGCGGCTTCCGACCAGTGCGAGCAACCTCTGGTACGCCCAGTACAAGCTGATGTCCAAGGACACCCGGCCGGTGGTGCGCAACTACACGGTCCGCGAACTCCGCGTCGCAGGGTCGGGAACGTTCGGCGACACCACCGAGATCGACATCGACTTCGCCTCGCACGGCGACCTCGGTCCCGCGTCGGCGTGGGCGAACGCGGCATCGGCCGGTGACGAGGTGGCGATCCTCGACGAGGGCCTGATCTACAACCCGACTCCGGACGCCGAGTGGCAACTGCTCGTCGGGGATGAGAGCGCGCTTCCCGCGATCGTCGGGATCCTGCGCTCGGCGCCGCAGGACCTGCGGGCCGAGGTGTTCGTCGAGATTCCCGATGCCGAAGACGCTCAGGACGTTTCGGTGGGTGACGGCGTGAACGTGCACTGGCTCGTCCGCGAGGACGCCGACGCCCGCCCGGGGGTGCTCGCACTGAACACGGTGAAGCAGGCGGAATTGCCCGCCGGGCCCTCCTACACGTTCGTCGCCGGCGAGAGCGAGCTGACGACGGCGCTGCGGCGCCACCTCGTGAACGAGCGCCGGATCCCGAAGTCGAACATCTCGTTCACCGGGTACTGGCGTTTCGGTCACGCGGCCAACTGACCACAGGTGAGTGGCAAAGAGTGCCGGGGCACGCTTTGCCACTCACCTGGGTTCTCAGTTGGCGTGCTTCTGGACGAGGGCGCCCAGACGCGGAAGTGCCTCGATCACATTCTTCTTCGCCGACGGGCGCAGCGACGAGTACACCTTCTTGACAGCGCCGCGGTTGCTGCCCTCGATGCGCTCGTCGGTCACGCCGAGCAGCGAGTCCGCGACCTCGTCGCTACGCGCGACCAGGTACTCGGAGAATCCGGCCTCACCGCTGGCGGTGAATGCCTGCCAGTACGGCTCGAGCTTGGTGACGAACGCCGGCAGCAGACCCTCGATGGCGTCCGGCACGATCGACGGTCCCACCTTCTTGACGGTGGCGTATCCACCCTTGAGTGCCAGTCCCGAGGCCCCCGACTTGTCCGAAACCTCCGCGTCGATGAGAGCCTGGACGTCTGCGACGACCGCAGGAACGCGCGACTCGTCGAGCAGGGTTTCGTTCAGAGCTGCAACCACTTTCAATGCCTCCGTATTGACTGAGCGATCAGGTCCGGCCAGACACTATACGAAATACCGGACGCCGCGTTGTTCGAGCAGGCCATGGCATCGGCGTGCCCGCTCGATCCACCAGCGCGAACGCTCCTCCGACGCGGCGAGTGCCGCGACACGGTTGACGTCGGGTGCCACCGCCTCGACGTCGAGTTCGCCGTCGACCGGTTCGCGGGAGCGGGCCACGTCCGCCTCGAACAGTCCCCCGGTACCGAGGCCGCACGCGAACTCCAATTCCGGGAGAGCCGCGGCGGCAGCGACACCGGCAGCGATGCCGACGGCGGTGTCCAGGGCGCTCGACACGACCACCGGCACACCGTGCGAGGCCAACTCGTCGGCGAGCGACAGCAGTCGCCGCATCCCGCCGAGCGGGGCGACCTTCACCACGGCCACGTCCGCGCCGCCTGCCCGCACGACCTTCAGCGGATCCTCGGCCCGCCGGATGCTCTCGTCGGCGGCCACCCGCACGTCGGGTATCCGCCTGCGGACCTCCACCAGCTCCGGCACACTCGCGCACGGCTGCTCGGCGTATTCGAGCGGACCGTCGGCGGTCAGTGCCCGCAGCGCCGCCTCGGCCTCGTCGACCGACCAGCCGCCGTTGGCGTCGACGCGCACGTTCGGGACGAGTGCCCGCACCGCCCGCACCCGCGCGACGTCGTCGTCGAGGGTCTGACCGTGTTCGGCCACTTTCACTTTCGCGGTCCGTGCGCCCGGGTACCGCGCGAGCACGTCGGGCACCCGGTCTGCGTCGACGGCGGGGACCGTCGCGTTGATCGGCACCCGCGTTCGCACGGCGGGCGGCGGCCCGAGCCAGGCGTCCTCGATCGCCGACTGCAGCCAGTGCGCCGCCTCGTCGTCCGCGTATTCGGGAAACGGTGCGAATTCGCCCCATCCCGCGGGCCCGCGCAGCAGCAATGCTTCTCGCGTCGTGATGCCGCGGAACCGCACGCGCATGGGCAGACTCACCACGACCGCGTCGGCCAAAACCTCCCCGACGGAGGGCAGGGACGTCACGGGTCAGGGCTGCCCGGGCAGGAGCACCAGCATGAGTGCCTCGCATTCGGCGAGCAGCGTCTCACCGTGCGTCAGCCGGGCGGTGATGTACGTCTTGCGCCCGTCGACGCGGTCCACTTTCCCTTCGATGGCGAGCGTGGTGTTCAGCGGTGTGATCGCGCGGTAGTCGACGTGCAGGTACGCCGTGCGGCTGATGGGCCGGCCGTACGCGTGGACGATCATGCCCATCAGGTCGTCGAACAGCAGCGGCAGCGTGCCGCCGTGCGCGGCGCCGTTCCCCCCGAGGTGGTAGCGGCGGAACATGCCGGTGCTCCGCACCCCGTCCGGCCCGAACTTCTCGATGTTCCACGGCGGCAGAAGGAGACTCCCCCTGCCGGGCAGTTCGATCGTGCGGCCCGCCGGCGACCGCCCCTCGGGCGCGACGTGCGGCCCGAGCAGTTCGGCCAGCTTCTCCACCTGGTCCGCGGCCGCGGCGAGCACGTCGTCCGGGGCGTTCACGGACACCGCGAGGTCCTGCAACGTGCGCATTCCGTCGACGAACCGGGCCCAGTCCGGGCCGGGCGTCACCGGCTCGTACTTGGGGAACCCGCCATGGTGCTCGTACTCGTCGTCGCCGTCGCGGTCGAGACGGGTGACGTCCGCAGCCTGTTCGCTCATACCTGCACGGTAAACCCGGGCAAACTGCTGCGCGCGCGGACACCCGCCAACGGCACCCGATAACCTCGGAGCCGTGACTTTCAACCCGCAGCACTGGCGACCGGTTCCCGGTTTCGAGAACCTGACCGACATCACCTACCACCGGCATGTCACCCAGGGAATCGTCCGGGTGGCGTTCGACCGTCCCGAAGTACGCAACGCCTTTCGCCCGCACACCGTCGACGAGTTGTACCGGGCGCTCGACCACGCCCGGATGACGTCCGACGTGGGTGCCGTGCTGCTCACCGGCAACGGCCCGAGCCCCAAGGACGAGGGCTGGGCGTTCTGCTCCGGCGGCGACCAGCGCATCCGCGGGCGCAGCGGATACCAATACGCGGAAGGCGAAACCGCGGACACCGTCGACAAGGCGCGCGCGGGACGACTCCACATCCTCGAGGTCCAGCGGCTGATCCGGTTCATGCCGAAGGTCGTCATCTGCCTCGTCAACGGCTGGGCCGCGGGCGGCGGTCACAGCCTGCACGTCGTGTGCGACCTGACGCTCGCCAGCCGCGAACACGCCCGGTTCAAGCAGACCGACGCCGACGTCGGCAGCTTCGACGGCGGATACGGCAGCGCCTACCTCGCCAAGATGGTCGGCCAGAAGTTCGCCCGCGAGATCTTCTTCCTCGGCGAGACGTACACCGCCGAGGAAATGCACCAGATGGGCGCCGTCAACAAGGTCGTCGACCACGCCGAACTCGAGGACGTCGCAATCGACTGGGCCACCAAGATCAACGGCAAGTCCCCGCAGGCGCAGCGCATGCTCAAGTACGCGTTCAACCTGCAGGACGACGGCCTCGTCGGGCAGCAACTGTTCGCCGGCGAGGCAACCCGCATGGCGTACATGACCGACGAGGCGGTCGAGGGCCGCGACTCCTTCCTCGAAAAGCGCGAACCCGACTGGAAGCCCTACCCCTGGTACTTCTGAGAGCCCATCTCTCTACGTGTACTCGACCGACATGCGGTCGATCGTGCCGTTGAACGGGAACGGTTTCCTGTCGTAGTAGTCCAGCGACACCGGGGAACCGAGGCAGGTGCCGACGTCGAGGCAGTCGTTGGCTGTGAACAGCAACGGCGCACTCACCGGCACCTGCCCCTCCCCGACGACACTGCCGTCGACGCAGAGCTTCACGTTCAGCGGGCCACCGGGCCTCGCCTCCACGAACTCCGTGACCACCTCCACCTTCCGGGTGCCCGGCGGAAGCGGCACGGTCGAACGAATCTTCGTCCGCATCAGGATGAACAGGTTGTACTCGTAACACAGATGGCCGTCGTCGACGAAGCACGTCAGCCCGCCCGCGTTGCTCCCCAGTGCGTACAGCACTCCGCTCGGGCTCTCCGGCGCAGTGAGGTCGAGGGTGACCCGGTTGTTCCTGTTGCCCAGCGCGGGCGCGCAGAATTCGGGCATGCGGATGGTGTCGCCGGAGAACTCCCAGCTCGTGTACGGCGTCGTGATCCGCTGCTCGGGGTGCAGTGCGACCACCCACAGCCCGCCACCGACGGGGAGCGCATTGTTCTTCGCCGCCTCGATCGCGAACAGTTCCCGCAGTTGCGCCAGCTTCTCCGGATGCTGCTCGGCGAGATCCCGGTTCTGAGTCCAGTCCTCGTCCAGGTTGTAGAGCTCCCACACGTCGTCGTCCGGGCTCCAGTCCCGGATGCCGCCCGGCATACCCGCCGCCCACGGTGCCCGCGGCCCGAACGCGGACGCCATCCAGCCGTCGTGGTAGATCGCCCGGCTGCCCATGATCTCGAAGTACTGGGTGAGCTTCCCACCCGGGGCATCGCGGTCGACGAGCGTCTGCGCGAAACCGGCGCCGTCGATCGGGTCCTGCGGAACACCGTTCACCGTCCGCGGCGGAGTGATCCCGACGATGTCGAACAGCGTCGGCATCACGTCGTTGCAGTGCAGGAAATGCGTGCGGGGTACCGGGTCCGGGGTCACCTTCGCAGGCCACCGGGCGACCATCGGGTTGCGGGTGCCACCGAGATGGGAGGCCAGCAGCTTCATCCCCTTGTACGGTGCGCTACCCGCCCACGCCCAGCCCGCGTGATACATGTTGTCGGTCTTCGGCGACCCCAGGACGTCGAGGCCACCGAGTTCCTCGAGCGCCGCGATGTGCTGCGCGGGCGTGGTCGGAATGCCGTTCTGCGCCAACAGTTCGCTGATCGTGCCGTTCTGGCCCTCACCGGACGAGCCGTTGTCGCCCCAGATGTACAAGATCAGGGTGTCGTCCCGGTACCCCAGGCGGTCCAGTTCGTCGAACAGCCTGCCCACCTGGACGTCACAGTGCTCGGCGTACCCGGCGGCCACCTCCATCAGCCTGCGCTGGAACGGTTTCTCGTCCTCCGGAATGTCGTCCCACGCCGCCATGGTCGGGTCGCGGTCGGTCAGCTCCGCCTCCGGGGGAATCCAGCCCTTCTCCTTCGCCCGCGTGAAGACCCGCTCCCGGTAGGCGTCCCAGCCGTCGTCGAACTTCCCGGCGTACTTGTCGGCCCACGGCTTCATGATGTGGTGCGGTCCGTGCAGGCAGCCGCTGGCCCAGTACATGAAGAACGGCTTGTCCGCCTCGAACGCCTTGTGCCTGCGCAGCCAGCCGATCGCGTCGTCCGCGAGATCCTCGCTGAGGTGGTAGCCCTCCTCCGGGGTCTTCGGGGGCAGCACCACCGTCGTGTTCCGCACCAGGTTCGGTTCGTACTGCGACGCCTCGCCGGCGAGGAAGCCGTAGAAGTACTCGAACCCGAGACCGGTCGGCCAGTTGTCGAACGGACCGGCGGCGGTGGTCTCCTCGGCGGGAGTGTTGTGCCATTTCCCGAATGCGGCGGTGCTGTACCCGTACTGACGCAGCACCTCGGACCCCGTCGCGCTCGACCGCGGGATGTGACCGGAGTAACCGTCCCAGTCGTTGGCCAGCTCAGCGATCTGCCCGTTCCCGACCCGATGGTGATTGCGGCCGGTCAGCAGCGACGCGCGGGTCGGTGAACACATTGCGGTCGTATGGAATCGGTTGTAGCCGACGCCGTCCTGCAGCATCGCGTCGAGTGTCGGGGTGTTCACCTCACCTCCGAGGCCGCTGGGCAGACCCGGTCCGGCGTCGTCGATGAGGACGATCAGAATGTTCGGGGCGTCGTCGGGAAGCCGCCGCTCCTTCGGACTCGGGCTGTAGACCGACTCCTGCATGGTCCGGCCCGCGATGCTTCCCGACGGCGTCGGCGGGAACGGCAACGCTTCGCCACCCGGTATCGGCTTCCCTGTCACGCTCGAACTCATGGCCCAATCCCCTCGTCGTCCACAGTTGCCAATCCAGTCCAGCACCGGGAGAACACGCGGGAGTAGACCCTCGGAGGGTGAATTACGCGCCCGGATTCGCCGCCACGGCAGGAGAGGGCGCGCGACGTCCCCGATTCGGGCACACTGACCCACATGAGCATCGACCGCGAGCTCCCCGCGCCGGAACATCGCCGTCCGCCCGGAGTGAGTGACGACACCGTCGCCGCACTCGGGAAGCTGTCCGAGGCCCTCGAAACGGTCGAACGCGCCCGCGGCCACCTGTACTCGTTCCATCAGCTGATCGGCCACGCCGACCTCCAGCTCGGTGAGGCCGTCGACGCACTGCGGGACGCCGGCCACGCCGACGTCGCGGACCGGGTGCAGTCCGAACTGGTCGGCCGCAACGTCGTCGAGGGCCGGTGGACGTTCCAGATCGTCGAGGAGTTCGACGACCAGTACTGGTCACCGCTGCGCGAGCACGAACGTGGCGCACGTCACGAACTCGCGGACGGACGGCGGCACCTGTACGAAGCCGAGATGAAGGAAGATCGACGCACACACGGCCGGACGGGACACGAAGCCCGGCCCGGCGAAGGAGGGTGACGGGTGGAAATCCTCAGCAGCAGGACGATTCTGCGGCCGCGCGACTACGCGACGACACTGAGCTTCTACCGCGACATCCTCGGGCTGGCCATCGCCCGCGAATACCCCGGCGGCACCGTGTTCTTCGCCGGTCAGGGCCTGATCGAGGTTGCCGCGCACGGCGGAACGGGCGAGTCGACGTCCTTCGACGGCGCCCTCTGGCTGCAGGTTCGCGACCTCACCGCAGTCCAGACCGAGCTGGTCCTCGCCGGGGTGAAGATCGACCGCGAGGCCCGGCAGGAACCGTGGGGACTGTTCGAGATGTGGATCGCGGACCCCGACGGCATCCCGATCGTGCTCGTGCAGATCCCGGAAGATCACCCCATCCGCCGCGACTCCCGTCCGAAGGGTGAGAACTGACGGAAGGCCATACGCAGGAGTGATCCTGTACACCTGACATCAGCTGTACTTTTTCGGTTGAAATCCGCACAATCTGGGTGTGACCGCAGAGCTCGTAGTTCTCCTGGTGGTAGTTGTCACCGCCCTCGCTTTCGATTTCACGAACGGCTTTCACGACACCGGCAATGCAATGGCCACCTCGATCGCGACGGGAGCTCTGCGCCCCAAGGTCGCTGTCGCGCTGTCCGCATCGTTGAATCTCGTCGGCGCGTTCCTGTCCGTGGAGGTTGCGGCGACAGTCGCCAAGGGCGTGGTGAACCTGGGAGAAGTGGGCGGTGAGGATCTGCTGCTCATCGTGTTCGCGGGCCTGGTCGGCGGCATCATCTGGAATCTGGCGACGTGGCTGCTCGGCCTGCCGTCGAGCTCTTCGCACGCACTGTTCGGCGGTCTGATCGGTGCGGCCATCGCATCCATCGGCATGAGCGGCGTCGAGTGGGGCGGGGTGCTCAGCAAGGTCGTCGTTCCCGCCGTCCTCGCCCCCGTCGTCGCGGCTCTCGTCGCCACCGCGGGCACCAAGCTGGTCTACCGGATCACGTCGGGCGTGCCGGAGGGCACCAAGGAGCACGGGTTCCGCATCGGCCAGATCGGGTCCGCTTCCCTCGTGTCGCTGGCCCACGGAACCAACGACGCCCAGAAGACGATGGGCGTGATCTTCCTCGCACTGGTCGCGCACGGAAGCCTGTCCGCCGACGACGAGATGCCGTTCTGGGTGAAGCTCAGTTGCGCGATCGCCATCGCCCTCGGCACGTACCTCGGCGGCTGGCGCATCATCCGCACCCTCGGCAAGGGACTCGTGGAGATCGCCGCTCCCCAGGGCATGGCCGCGGAGTCCTCGTCCGCCGCCATCATCCTCACGTCCAGCCACCTCGGGCTGCCGCTGTCCACCACACACGTCGCGACCGGATCCATCCTCGGCACCGGACTCGGACGCAAGGGCGCCGAGGTTCGCTGGGGCATCGCCGGACGCATGGCCGTCGCATGGCTGGTCACGCTGCCGTCGGCAGCGATCGTCGGCGCCGTGTGCTGGGTCATCGCCCACCTGATCGGCGGTCTGCCAGGCGTTCTGGTCGTGTTCGCCGCCCTGATCCTGCTCGCCGGGTTCATGTACCTGCGCTCCCGCCTGCAACCGGTGACGTCCGGCAACGTGAACGCCGAGTGGGAGTCGGGCGAGGCCCACGCTTCGGCCGAACCCACCGAACCGGAAGTGGCCGAGACCGCGGACTCCGCCGGTCCCGCCGCGAACCGCTGAGGGGGCTCCCATGACACTGCTCACCACCACCGTTCAGTCGCTCTGGCAGGTCGTCCTCGTCGGTCTGCTGTTCGGCGCCGGCCTGCCCGCGATCTTCGCGCTCGGACTGCGGTCGCTCGGCGGCGCGGACACCGCCGAGGGCACCTCGCAGCCGACCGTCGCAGCCCGGATCGGCGCCTATGCCTGCTTCGCCGTGGTGCTGATCGCGATCATCACTGGGATACTTCTGTTGATGAAGGACTTCCTGGCCAGCAGCTTCGGTATCCACATCTTCTGAGCGGCGACCCCGAGTCCCCGTTCCATCGACGAAAGAGGCCGAACGCGTGCCCAAGTATTCACTCAGCTCCGTGCTCGACTGGCTACGCGCCGGGTATCCCGAGGGAATCCCGGCGAAGGACCATTTCGCGTTGCTGGCCGTGCTGCGTCGCCGTCTCACCGACGAGGAGATCGAACAGGTCGTCGCGCTGTCGATCGAAACCGCCCACGAGACGCCGCAACGCCACGTCGACTACGACAACATCCGACGCCTCATCAGCGAGATCACCCACGAGGAACCGTCCGAGGAAGACGTTGCCCGGGTGACGGAGAACCTCGAGGCCGGGGGCTGGCCGGTCGGTACCGACGCCGACAGCGGCGACGACGCCGGCGACACGGAAGAAACCCGCGACGCAGGCTAGCCATGAGCCTTCCACCGTTTCTCTCCTCCATCATCGGCTGGCTGCGTGCCGGCTACCCGAACGGCGTGCCCGAGCAGGACTACATTCCGTTGTTCGCGCTGCTCACCCGCCGCCTGTCGGAAGACGAGGTGGACGCCGTCGCCGACGCCCTCGTCGAGGAGGGCGACCTGCCCATCGAGAAGACCGACATCCAGGTGCTCATCACCAAGGTCACCGACGAGTTGCCGCTGGAATCGGACGTCGACCGGGTGCGCAGCAACCTCGCTGCGGGCGGCTGGCCGCTTGCCGGGCCGGCCCAATGATGCGCTGGCCGCTTGCCGGGCCGGCCCAGTGAGCGAATTGCGGGTCCTGCCCGTCCCACCTGGTGCCGGGGTTGTCGGCATCCTGCCGCAACTGTCCTCGATCCTCGACGGGACCGCGCCCGCCGCGCTTCCCGTGCCCGCCGCGGACGAGCGGGAGACCCGGCGGCTGACGGACGCACTGCGGCCCGGGGACCCGATCGACGACGGTGTCGCACTCGTGGTCGCGACGTCCGGGACGACGGGCGTGCCGAAGGGGGCGATGCTGTCCGCCGCTGCCCTCCGTGCCAGCGGTGAGGCGACACATGCGCGGCTCGGCGGTCCGGGTTCCTGGCTGCTCGCCCTTCCCGCCCACCACATCGCAGGCATGCAGGTGTTGCTGCGCAGCGTCCTCGCGGGCTCCGACCCGGTGGTGATCGACGTGTCCGAAGGCTTCGACCCCGCTGTGCTGCCCGCCGCCGTCGAATCGATGCCCGGACCCCGCCGCTACACCTCGCTCGTCCCGACCCAGCTGGTCAAGGCCCTCGACCACCCCGAAGCCGTGACGTCGCTGGCCGCGCTCGACGCCGTCCTCCTCGGTGGAGCCGCCACCCCCGCGCCGGTTCTGCGACGCGCCGTCGACGCCGGGATCACGGTTGTCCGTACGTATGGAATGAGCGAGACGTGCGGTGGATGCGTGTACGACGGGGTGCCCCTCGACGGCACCCACGTGCGCATCGACGGTGACGGCCGCGTCCTCCTCGGCGGCCCCATGCTCGCGTCCGGGTACCGCGGACTCCCCGGCCATCCCGCGTTCTCGGAACCCGGCTGGTTCCGCACCGACGACGCCGGCACCGTCACCGACGGCGTCCTCGCCATCTCCGGCCGACTCGACGAAGCCATCTCCACCGGCGGACTCACCGTCGTCCCGCAGGTGGTCGAGGCCGCCCTCGTCGCCCACCCCGCCGTCCGGGAATGCGCGGTGATCGGACTCCCCGACGAACGGCTGGGACGCCGCGTCGCGGCCGTCGTCGTCGCCGAACCCGGCACCGCACCGACACTCGCCGAACTTCGCACCTTCGTCGAACGCACCCTCGACTCCACCGCCGCCCCCCGCGAACTCCACCTCGTCGACGTCCTCCCCCTCCGCGGTCCCGGCAAGGTCGACCGGCGCGCGCTGGAGGCGCGGTTCGGCTAGCGGGTTGCCGTTCGCGGAGGGTTTAGCCAAACGCGCCCGCAATTTCCGCGCGTCTGGCAAATAGCCCCGCGGATGGTGTTGTCCACAGGCTGCGCTCCATCCACAGGCTCCGGATAAGCCCAGGTGAGCCGACTGGTCACGACTGCGGTGTGGGGCACGATGTTCGGCATGACCGACGACGTGGTATTCCGACGAAAGGCCTTGGCCGACGGCGTGACCGACTCCGAGATCCGGCATGCGCGTGATTCCGGGCGCCTTGTGCGGATCGCGGCGGGTGCATACGTCTCTGATGAGCACTTCGCCGGACTCGACGGGCCGGCGCTACACCGCCTCCGCATTGCGGCGGCGGTTCAGTCGCGCCCGCCAGGCGTCGTGGTGAGCCACACCTCCGCGGCGCTGTTGCACGGCATGGATCTCGGGGACATGTCGCTGGAACGGGTGCACCTGACGAGGAATCACGCGTCCGGCGACGGTCGCACTGCGGGGGTACACGTCCACGCCACACCGTTCGACGCCACCGATGTCGTCACGGTCGGCGGGCTGGCCGTCACCTCACCCGCACGAACTGTGGTGGATACGGCACGCATTTCAACCTTCGACCAGGCTGTCGTCGCCGGCGATTCGGCCCTGCACCGTCGACTCGTCACGCTCCATGAAATTCTGGCCGAGGTCGGCCGGGCCGGATCTCGTAAAGGCATTGCACAAGCGCGGCGGGCAGCGGGCTTTCTCGACGGTCGCAGTGAGAGCCCGGGAGAATCGCTGAGCCGCATCCGCCTCCACCAGCACGACCTGCCGTCGCCCGAACTCCAGCATGTGCTCCACGACAGCACCGGCAAGTTCCTCGGCCGTGTCGATTTCTTCTGGACTGGATGCGGTGTAGTCGGGGAGTTCGACGGCATGGGGAAGTACGGCGCCGACGGTGGCGAAGCTGCCACCGCCGTGCAGGACAGCAGCCCTCGTCAGCCCGTGCAAGAGTCGTGCAAGCCCGCTGCAAGTGGGGGGCTGCATCGTCTACGGCATGAACCTCACTGCAACTCCCCCAGCCATCGAGGCCGACGGGCTCGTGAAGCTCTTCGGCCGTCAGCGCGCCGTGGACGGCGTGAGCCTGTCCGTGCCGACGGGGTCGGTGTACGGAGTGCTCGGCCCGAACGGCGCAGGCAAGACCACCACGGTGCGGATGCTTGCGACGCTGTTGCGCCCGGACGGCGGCGAGGCCCGGATCTTCGGCCACGACGTGGTGCGCGAACCGAACGCGGTGCGCTCGCTGGTCGGTGTCACGGGCCAGTACGCGTCGGTCGACGAGGACCTGTCGGCGGTCGAGAATCTGGTGATCTTCGCCCGGCTGCTCGGACTGAGCCGGGGCGACGCCCGCCGCAAGTGCACGGAACTGCTCGAGGAGTTCGACCTCACCGAGGCGGCGACGAAGCCGCTGAAGAATTTCTCGGGCGGCATGCGACGTCGTCTGGACCTGGCGGCCAGCCTGATCGCCCATCCGCCGCTGTTGTTCCTCGACGAGCCGACGACGGGCCTGGACCCTCGGACGCGTGCCCAGATGTGGGATACCATCCGCCGGCTGGTCGCGGACGGGTCGACGGTGCTGCTCACCACGCAATACCTCGACGAGGCGGACCAGCTGGCGGATCGGATCGCCGTCATCGACCGCGGGAAGGTGATCGCTGACGGCACGGCCGACGAACTGAAGGCGTCCGTCGGCGTCTCGTCGCTGCAGCTGACCCTCGCCGATCGCGGCCAGATCGACGACGCGCGTTCGGTGATCGCACACACCCTCGGCGTGGAGGTGGCGATCACGCCGGAGATCGGCCGCCTCACCGCACCGATGACCGACCCGTCGCTGACCGTGGAACTCCTGATCCGGTTGCGCGACCACGGGATCGCCGTCGACGAGATCACCGTCCAGAAGCCGAGTCTCGACGAGGTCTTCCTCACCATCACCGGCCACGGCGCAGAAGACACTGCCGCCGACGCCGATACCGAACGGAGCGTCGCATGACCACCACCCTCGAATCCCGCGCACATGCGGGCCCGCAACCGATTCCGGAGGCCCGGAACCGGATCAGCCTCGAGCAGTCCGTCGCCAATACACTCACGATGGCGTACCGGGGACTGCTCAAGATCAAGCACAACCCGGAGCAACTGTTCGACGTCGTCGTCCAGCCGATCATCTTCACGCTGATGTTCACGTACATCTTCGGTGGCGCCATCTCCGGCGACGTGTCGTCGTATCTGCCGATCATCATCCCGGGCATCCTGGTCCAGACGGTGATCACCACGTCGATCGTGACGGGCACCCAGTTGCGGGAAGACATGGACAAGGGCGTCTTCGACCGATTCAAGTCGCTGCCGATCGCCCGCATCGCGCCGCTGTCCGGCGCCCTCCTCGCGGACGTCGTGCGGTACGGCATCGCCACGACCATCACGTTCACCGTCGGTATCGCGATGGGGTACCGGCCGGGCGGCGGAGTCGTCGGGGTGGTGTCGGCCGGTGTGCTCGTCGTCGTCTGCGCCTTCTCGATCAGCTGGATCTTCGCGCTGATGGGCGTCCTGATGAGCAAAGCGTCCTCGGTGCAGGGCATTTCGATGCTGATCCTGTTCCCGTTGACGTTCATGTCCAACGCGTTCGTGCCTGCCGACACGATGCCGGGCTGGATGCAGGCGTTCGTGAACGTCAACCCCGTGTCGCACGTCGTGACCGCGGTGCGTGAACTCGTCAACGACGGCCACTTCGGTGTCCACGTCGTGTGGTCGCTGCTCGGCGCCGCCGTGATCGTCGCGATCATGGCGCCCCTGACGGTCCGGACCTACATGCGTAAGGCCTGACACCTCGAGAACGAGCGAGCCGGTGGACGC
>NZ_JBHUSF010000162.1:0-19436 GCF_042673295.1 Rhodococcus sp. NPDC057014 | reverse complement strand
GGGTATGGGGCCGTGGCTCAGTCCGCGGCGGGATCGAGCGCGAAGTCGTAGGTGACGACCTTACGCCCGGTGTCGTCGAGCTGCGGATCGAGGAGCAGTTCGGGTTTCGTCGCGCCGGCGACGTCGTCGTCGATCCAGTCGCCGCCCGCGAAATACAGCTGCGTGATGATCGGCTGCTTGCCCGGGGACGTCACCCGCAGGTGCAGGTGCGCCGGACGCCACGGGTGCCAGCCGGCGGACTCGATGAACTGACCGGTGGGGCCGTCGGTCGGGATCTGATACGGCGCAGGCTCGATGGTGGTGATCTCGTACCGACCCTCCGCGTCGGTGACGATCGTTCCGCGCAGGTTCCATTCGGGCAGGTGTGGAGCGAACTGCGAGTAATAGCCCTCGTCGTCGGCATGCCACAGCTCGATAATGGCGCCGCCGAGCCCGGTGCCGTCCAGGTCGGTGACCTGGCCCCGGAGAACGAGCGCGGTGTGTGCCCGGTCCTCGTCGCGCATCGGAAGGGTGCACCGCGCGGGGAGATCCGGCGCACCGGGCACGTAGTACGGTCCCTCGATGCTCCCCTTGGTGCCCTGGAAGTTCCGGGAGTTCACCTCTTCGATCTCGTGCTCGACGAACACGTCGAGGAGTAGCGGCCACTCGCCGCCCTCGCCGACGTCGATGAGCCACTGCTTGAGGACCCGGTATTCCGGGTAGGTGACGGCGTGCTTCCGGATCAGCGCGCCCAACCCGGCGAGCGCCTCGGTGGCGATGGCGGACAGGCGTTCCGGTGACGTGTCGGCGGTGAATCTGGCGCCCTTGAACTTGTCGGTGGCGGCGTTGCCGGAGCCGACCGCGGTGGGGCTTTCGATGGTGGTCATGATTCTCCCGGGTCTCGAGGGGCTAGCTGCGGCCGAAGTAGGAGACGTCGTCGTTGCCGATGAGGTCGGGCACCGTCCAGCCGTCCAGGTCGTACTCGGCCAGGCACTGCTCGGCCAGACCCTTCATCGAACTGACCGTTCCCCGGTTCTCCGCGAACATCAGCAGTTCCGCCTTCACACCCTCGTGGTTGCCGGCGTAGTTGCGCTCGTACAGCTCGTGGCGGCCACCGAACTCGCTGCCCACCGAATCCCACAGGGCCTTCATGATCTTCACCCGCTCGACGGCGGGCATGCCCTCGGAGCCGCGCACGTACTTGTCCAGGTACGGCCGGACCTCGGGGCTCTTGAAGTCCGCCGACGACGACGGCAGGTAGATCAGGCCGGACGCGACGTCCTGCTCGATGATCTCCTTGATCCGCGGGTACCCCTGCTGCATGAACATCCGGTAGGTGAGGCCGTATTCGAGCTTGGGGATGACGGTGTCTCCCACCCACGGCTCGGGGTCGCGGATCATTGATTCGGTCAGCGACCAGAACAGGTTTCGCCAGCCGATCACTTCACCGACACGGGTCTGCACGCCGCGGAACCCGCCCGCTCCGGTGGCGTCGAGGGCCTTCATGAGCAGGCCGGCGATGAAATCGAGCTTCACGGCCAGCCGGGTGCAGCCCTGCAGCGTGAAGCGGGGCAGGAACCCCGACTGTGGGAAGAAGGCATTGATCTTCTCCACGTCGCCGTACATGAAGACGTTCTCCCACGGCACGAGCACCTTGTCGAAGACGAAGATGGTGTCGTTCTCGTCCATCCGCGACGACAGCGGGTAGTCGAATGGGCTGCCCATCACCGCGGCCTGCTGGGTGTAGGACGTGCGGCAGATCAGCTTCACACCCGGGGCGTCCATCGGGACGGTGCAGATGAGGGCGAATTGCTTCTTCTTGATCGGCAGGCCGTAGTGGGCGATGAAGTTGTAGTTGGTGATCGCCGAACCGGTGGCGACGACCTTGGCGCCGGAGACGATGAGGCCGGCGTCGGTTTCCTTTTCCACCTTCATGAACACGTCGCCGACCTCGTCCGGGGGAAGCTGCCGGTCTACCGGGGGGTTGATGATCGCGTGGTTCCAGTACAGGACCTTCTCCTGCGATTCCTTGTACCAGCGTTCCGCGTTGGCCTGGAACGGTGAGTACAGCTCTTTGTTCGCATGCAGGGTGCCGAGGAACGACGCCTTGTAGTCGGGGCTGCGGCCCATCCAGCCGTATGTCATCCGTGCCCAGGTGGCGATCGCGTCGCGGTCCTTCAGCAGGTCGTCCGACGTCTTGGACGCCCGGAAGAAGGGCATCGTCACACCACCGTTGCCGGTGTCGGTGGGCGTGGTCAGGGTCTCGACGTGCTCGCCGGTGTGCATCGCGTCGTACAGGCGGGCGGTCATCCGGATCGGGTTGCGGAACGCCGGATGCGTCGTGACATCCTTGACACGCTCGCCGTGCAGGTAGATCTCCCGGTCGTCGCGCAGCGACTCGATGTACTCGTCACCGGTCATGGGGCGCGACGCGAAGTTGGCGGTGCGGTTCGCTTCACAGTCCGCAGCGACATTGACCTTGCTACGGTCGACGACGGAATCGGGGGCAGCTTCGGTGGTGGTCATGGTGTTTCCCTTCGGTCAGGATTACGAGGCAGCCTGGGCGAGCTGCAAGTGGAGGGGCGTGAACGACGCGGCGGCGTCGAACCATCCGCTGTGGGGGTCGTCGAGGCAGCCGTTCCACGCGGTGGTGCCGGACGCAGCCCCGAGGTCATGGAAGGTGCTGCGGTAGAAAAGCAGTGGGTCCTTGGCCGAGTCGACGGACGCGTCGACGATCTCCCCGATGAAGATGACGTGATCGCCGCCGTCGTAGGACGCCCACGGCGAACACGTCAGAGTCGCCGCGTTGCCGGACAGTGCGGGAGCGATGCCGGAGTCGTCCCACACCGGTTCCGTCCGTTGTGGTTTGCCTGCGAAATGCATCGCGGTATCGAGCTGATCGGCGGCCAGGATGTTCACCGCGAACGGCGCGTCACTCAGGTAGTTGCACGCCTTCGACTTCCGGGTCAACGTCACCTGGCACAGCCGAGGTTCGATCGAGATCGCGGTGAACGCGGTGACGGTGGCCCCGTGCGGCTCGCCGTCGGAGTTGGCGCACGTGATCACGGTGACGCCACTGGCGAACTGGCCGAAAATGTTACGGAGAGTGCGCTGATCCATTTTTCGTGACCGCCTTTCTGCACGATTCGTGCGATCACCCCTGCGTTTGGGGGCACCTGCACAACGTATGACGGGCATCACAGTCCGTCGATCCGCATTGCGAACCGCCGATCCGGAACGCGAAACGGGATTGGCGGAGGCGCGGCACAGGTCCTTGCAGTGACGTGAGTCACAGGTGATGCTAGGGTCGGGAGTTGCTCGAACGCCGCCGAAGCGCGAGGTGAGAGGTCTGGACGTACGTATGCGAGGACGGTTGGAGGGTCCCGGTTTCACCGACTGGGACGAGGTTCACGAGGTGGTCGCGGACGCGTACTTCCCCCATGAACTGCGTCCGCTGTCGAGTGGCAACGCCGCGCGGTCGTCGCTGGAATCGTCCGACGTGGGGGCGTCGCGGCTCGCCCGGATCGGATTCGGGGCAGCCGTGGCCATCGAGTCCGACCATCCCGGCGCGTACGGCATCAACATCCCCCTGACCGGTCGCATCGTGTCCGTCACCGGCGGCACGGAAGTGACGTCGACGCCGGGGCTCGCGACCATCTGTCCGCCCGACACCCGGACCGTGATCACCAACTGGAGCAGTTCCTGCGAGATCATCGGCTTCAAGGTGGACCGGGACTACCTGCAGCGGGAGATGGACCGCGTGCTCGCCAAGCCGGGTCAGATGTTGCCGCGGCAGCTCGACCTGCGCGCGGGCGCCGGAGCGGAGTGGCTCAGGCTCGTCCGTTCCGTCGCCGACCAGGCATTGCACGACAGCGTCCTCCTGCGCAGTGAGATGGTGTCGCAGCAATTGTGTGGTGCCCTGACCACTGCTCTCGTGCTCACCGCGATGCCGGACGACGACACCGGCTCGTCGGGAATCCGCCCCCGCATCGTCAAGCGGGTCATCGACGCGATCCACGAGGATCCGGCACGCCCCTGGACGGCCGGCGAGATGGCCGAACTCGTCGGCGTGAGCGTCCGGCGCATGCAGCAGGGGTTCCGCGAATACGTGGGCATGACGCCGATGGAGTTCCTCGTCGACGTGCGCCTCGAACGTGTGCACGCCGATCTGACCGGAAGTGCCTCCTGTGCAACTGTTTCCGAAGTCGCCACCCACTGGGGGATCATGCACACCGGCAGATTCGCCGCCGCCTACCGCCGCAAGTACGGTGTGACGCCGTCCGAATCGCTGCGGGACCGCGGCCTCTGAAACGTGTCGGACCCTCGCGATAGTATTCGCACATGAGTTCGACTGGGGGGTCGGTGGGGAGCCGGGTGGCGGAGCATCTGTCGATGCTCGCTGCCGCGGTGGACGGTTTGCTCGATGCCGGGCTGGCCGAACTGTCGGACGGCGAGGTGGTCGAGGTGATGCGCGGGGTGGAGCAGTCGCTTCGCCGCGCGGAGGCGGTCTCCCACCGATTGGTGGTGGAGACCGTGGAGCGCTCGGTTCCGGCGAGTCTGGGGTATACCTCGCCGAAGAAGCTGCTGATCGAGGTGCTCCGGATCTCGGGCGCCGACGCGTCCGCTCGGGTCACCGCCGCTCGTGAGCTGGGGGTGTGGCACACCCTGGCGGGCGATCCGATGCCACCCGTCCTGCCGGAAACCGCTGCGGCACAGAGTGACGGCGACATCGGACCGGATCATGTGCGGGCGATCGCGAAAGTGATGCGCAAGATTCCCCATGCCGTCGACAACGACGCGGTAGCCGACGCCGAGGCCGTCCTGGCCACCTTGGCGCGAAGCGCAACTCCCGAGGACGTGGAACAGGCCGGGCACCGGCTGCTGGCCTACCTGAATCCGGACGGAAGTCTCGGCGACGACCGCGACCGGAAACGCCGGCGTGGCATTTCGATCGGTCGGCAGGACACAGAACTGATGTCGAGAATCTCCGGCGAACTCGATCCCGTCGCACGGGCGATGCTCGATCCGATCCTCGCCAAGTGGGCACGACCCGGCATGAACAATCCGGACGATCCCGACTCGCCAGCCGGTGACGGCGAAAACCCGGCGATCGATCGTGACGTGCTGGCGGCCGCTGCCGCACGCGATACCCGCACCGCGGCACAGCGCAATCACGACGCGTTCAGCGCGGTGTTCCGGACACTGCTCGAATCGGGGGTGCTCGGCCGGCACCGGGGCCTGCCGACGACGGTGATCGTCACCATGACCCTCGAGCAGTTGGAGAAGGCGACCGGCGGGCTGGCCACGACGGCCACCGGTGGCCTGCTCCCGATCGAGGACGCACTGGCCCTGGCAGAGAATGCGCATCCGGTGCTCGCCCTGTTCGATCATGCGGGTCGTCCGTTGCACCTGGGTCGACGGCGCCGTCTGGCCAGTGCCGACCAGCGGCTCGCGCTGATCGCGGCGGACGGGGGCTGCACCCGGCCGGGGTGTTCGGCGCCGGCGAGTCTGTGTGCGGTGCACCATGTCACGGACTGGCACAAGGGCGGGCGCACCGACATCGAAGGTCTGGCCCTGGTCTGCGACGCATGCCATGCCCAGGTCAACGACGGACCGGCCGGCTGGGCGACGAGGTCCGCGCCCGCGCATTCCACACACGCGGGCCGGACCGAATGGATCCCACCGCCGCACATCGACCCCACCCGAAGACCGCGCATCAACCACCGGCATCATCCTGGTGAGTTGATCGAGCATGCGCGGGGGAGCCGGTCAGCCCCTGTCACCCACAGTCCACCAGCAGGTGCCGGGGACCCCGCAGTACCGGGTTGGGCCGGTAGGGCGGCGGATCCTCCACGAGACGCGGATTGGGGAGGCGGCGAATGAGTTCGGTGAGCGCCATCTGCCCTTCGAGGCGGGCGAGGGGGGCGCCGAAGCAACTGTGGATGCCGCTGCCCAGACCGACGTGCTGGTTGTCCTCGCGGTCGGGAACGAACCGGTCGGCGTCGACGAAGCGTTCCGGATCGCGATTGGCCGACGCCAAGGCCAGGACGAGCGGCGACCCCTTCGGAACGGTGACGCCGTCGATCACGATGTCGACGATCGGCGTCCGCTGGCCCAGCAGATGCACCGGCGGTTCGAAGCGGAGCAATTCCTCCACGGCCTGCGGCATCAACGCTGGTTCCGCGCGAAGCCGCTCGAGAACATCGGGATTGCGCAGCAGGGTCAACATGCCGTTGGTGATGAGATTGACGGTCGTCTCGTGCCCGGCGATGAACAACAGGATGGAGTTGGTGACCAACTCGACGGTGTTCAACTGGCCGTCGGGCCCCGAATCGTTGGCCAGCCCCGACAGCATGTCGTCGCCGGGATTGCGGCGACGGTCCTCGATCAGACCGGCCATGAACATGGCCATTTCCATCTGGGCCTGCTGCGCCGCCTTCACCTGCTCGTTGTCGGCGCTGCTGCGCCGCGGGTCGATGGCCGCCACCAACGCGTCGGCCCAGGCGTGGAACCGGGGTTCCTCCTCGTGAGGCACGCCGAGCAGACGGCAGATGACGGTGACGGGGAAGGGGTACGCGAAGTCGTCGACGATGTCGATGCGGCCCTTCCCGTCGAGCCCGTCGACGAGGCTCGTCACGAGTTCTGCGAGTTCGCCACGCATGGAGTCGATCCGGTCGGGGCTGTGCGGCGGACCGAACTGTCGCGTCGTCAATCGGCGCAACCGATCGTGCTCGGGCGGATCGAGTTTGAGGAAGGACTCCGGCCCGTCGCCGGCACGATCCGCCCCGGGAAGCCCCGGCCCCCTGTTGTGCAGGTCGGAACTGATCCTCGGATCGTGCAGAAGTGCCATCACGTCGTAGTACCGGCCCACGAGGAAGGAACCGTTGTCCTGCGGCGCCACCCGCGTCTCACGAAGTTCCTCGTACAGCGGATACGGATTCGGCCGGTTCGCCTGGTCGGTGATCCGCTCGAACAACTGCGCACGCGACATGGACACTCTCCCTGTTACTTCGGTAGCGAGACGAACTCGACACGACGTTCGGTGGGCAGATGACCGGTCACCGCGACGGTCGGACCGTGACTGAGAACCGCCGGGTCCGGCAACTCCGACGCCCGCACCTCGAACGGCTCCGCCCGGTCCATGACGTCGAAGTCCGGTGGGAACTCCGCCGCCGACTCGATCAGCCCCCGATAGAAGTCGAGCCACTTCCCCTGATTGAACGCCACCGCCGCGGTGACGCGACCACGGAAGCCGTACGCCGCCACGAATCGCCGGTCGGCGACCGAACCCTGGGTGATCACCACCTGATCGGAGTAGGTGGGGATGCCCACCGACTTGATGTTGACGCCGAACTGGCTGGACCAGAACGCCGGAATCTCCAGGTGCGGTCGCCGGCGCAGGCCGTCGTGGATCATGTTGTGCGCCGCCACCTCGGCCTGGCCGATCGCGTTGCCCCAGTGCTCCAGCGCCAGCACCTGGTAGTCGTACAGCGGATGCGGTTGCCGCGCAACGTCACCGGCGACGAACACGTTGTCGGTGACGATACCGTTGATGTCGAACGCCCGGCAGCCGGCGTCGCACGTGACCCCGCGGGGCCCGGCGGCGAGACCGGATCCGAACAGCCAGTCGGTGTTGCGGATGCTGCCCTGCGCGACGATCGCGACGTCGACGTCGAGTGCGGTCCCGTCCGAGAGGTGCGCGCGGCACAGCCGTCCGTCGCTGTCGCCGTCGAGTCCGGTCACCGTGACCCCGGTGCGCAGGTCGACGCCGTGGTCGCGTTGCATGTCGGCGGCGACCGCCGCCACCACCCCGCCGAGCGCACCGACCAGCGGTGCCGGGCCGCGCTCGGTGACCGTCACGGACAGCCCACGCTCCCGGCACACCGACGCGATCTCCGAACCGGTGAACCCGGCGCCGATCACCAGGACGTGGCGCGGTCCGGCAGACATCCGTTCGCTCAGGCGGCGGGAGTCGTCGCAGGTGCGGACGGTGAAGACGCCGTCGAGTGCCGCCTCGGACGAGTTCGACCACGGCCGGGCGCGGACGCCGGTCGCGATCAGCACCTTGTCGAACTCGACGGTGTCGCCGTCGCTGAGCACTACCCGGTTGTTCTCCAGATCGAGGGTGGTGGCCCGCACGCCGAGCAGCCATTTCGCGTCGAGGTCGGGACGGTAGGGGAGCGCCGCGTGTTCGGGCGGCATGATCCCGAGGAGCACGGCCTTCGACAGCGGCGGCCGGTCGTACGGTTCGTAGGGTTCGTCGCCGATCAGGGTCAGCGAACCGTCGAAGCCCTGCCCCCGTAGCGCCTCCGCCGCGCGCACCCCGGCGAGCGACGCGCCGACGATGACGATCCGCACGTCACTCCCCATCGTGCTGGGCGGGGAGATCCGTGGTGATGGCGTGCACCGGGCAGGCCGCGGCGGCTTGCGATACGTGCTCGCGTTCGTCGTCGGCGGGGCCCGCGTCGTAGAGGAGGGCCTCTTCGCCGTGCAGAGTGAAGACGTCGGGTGCGAGGAACACGCACTGCGCGTAACCCTGGCACCGATTGAGGTCGACGACGAGTTTCACGTCAATCATCCCGATTCTGAACAGTTCTGGTCACACGGGTCCACAGGGACTGCGCGGCGCACGGCCGTCCGATCGCGTCGGGCGGAGACCTCCACCCGGAAACCAGTATTCCGGAATGGCCGGTCTGCTCGGTTTCGATCCGCTGTTCTGGAGCCATTCAGAAATGCGATTCCGCGGACGACCTACTCCCGGGTAGAACTTCGCGGTAGTAACGAGAGTTACAAGTATCTTTCCGGAGTTCGTATCCTGCTGTCGAGAAACAACTTTCGGACACGGTCTCGATTCGGCAACGTAGGCCACCGGTTCGTGATGTGATGTGGTCACACCAGACCGGCAACGCCCAGTGGCGACACCTCCGAGGCGGAATATTGACGATCGAAGCTCACCGCGACACCCGCGCGACACGGCACCTGTCCGCATTGGACGCTGCAATCCAATTCCTGACCACCGCGCGCGGAAGCTCGTACAGCGCGGACCAGGCCTTCGACGAACTACTCGACTCCTCCATGAGGCATCAGGTCGATGTCGGCGATCTGGCCGAAGCCCTCGCCGACCTCGCCGAAGGCATCCGTCCCGATGCCGACGACCATCGCCGGGCCCGCGACGTGGCTGCGCGCGAGTGGGGAGCCTTCCTACCCTAACCGGCGCAGTCGATACACGTCTGGGCGGCGGGGAGCGCGTCGAGCCGAACCTCGGCGATCGGCCGGCCGCACCGGATGCAGAGGCCGTACGTCCCGCTGTCGAGCCGCTGCTGTGCCGCCGCCAGATCCTCGACCTCGCGTCTCGCGTCGGCCAGCAGCGCCGACACCTGGGCCCGTTCGAACGCGATGGTCGAGCCCTCCGGATCGTGCTCGTCATCGTCTGTGGTGAATTCCGACCCCTCCACGATCGCGGTGAAACGGCCGGTCAGCGACGCGATGCGACGTTCGGCGTCGGCGCGTTCCTCGGCGATTCGGGTGCGATGCTCCAAGGCCGTCATGTCCCGTTCAACATCGCACGCTGCCCGGTGCTTCCCCGATAATCCGCTCGATCGATTGGATGGTGCCCGGTTTCACCGTCGCGCAGTACCGGGACCGACTGCGGGAACTCCACGACCGGATCGAGGCGGACGGCCCGTTCGTGGCCCACTCGACCCGGTTCCTCGTCGACGCCCGCAAACGTGGCTGAGTCAGCTCGTCGCCCACGACTCGTCGAGAGATTCCCGGATGATGTCGGCGTGCCCGGCGTGCTGGGCCGTTTCACCGATGATGTGGAGCAGGACCCGGCGCGCGGACCAGCGCGATCCCGGTTCGAACCACGGCGCCTTCGGCAGCGGATGCGAGATGTCGAGGTCGGGCAGCGCGGCCACGATCTCGTCGGTCCGGTGCGCCACCTTCGCGTAGCGGTCGAGGACGCCGGACAGGGTCTCGTCGTCGCGGAGTGTGAATTCCTTCTCGCGATTGCCGGTGCCCGTCCCGTCCACGGGACCACCGCGGACGGCGTCGGTGCCGCGGACGATGAAATCGGCCCACACCTGTTCGGTGTCCGACACGTGTTTGACGAGTCCGCCCAGGCAGAGCACGCTCGCCGTCGGGCGCCGGGCCGCCTGCTCGTCGGTGAGGTCGCGGACGGTGTGGCGGAGCAGGTACCGGTGCTTCGCCAGCGACTCCAGCAAGTCGGCACGCTCGCCGGCAGTCGACGTTTTCGCGGTAGAGGTCACGGGGATCACCTGCTCCAGCCGGTCCGATGATGGCGCATTCGACCGTAGCGGTCAGCCGCCGTGCGCGGTGACATAACCGGTCGCGCGGCCGTGGGTGTCGAGTTCCCACCCCATCCGCTTCCGGGACCGGAGCGTCACCGAGGAGTCGATGATCTCGAGGCTGGGGGCGCGGGTCTCCAGCCACTCCTGCAGCCGCAGCAGGTCGGGCAGCGAGGACACCCACATGCTGACGAGGAAGTTCGCGGGTCCGGTCATCGACATGCACAAGCGCAGTTCGGGGCGGGTGTTGACGACCTCCACGACGTCGCGGTGCGCGCGCACGGGCAGGCGGCACCACCACGTGACGGTGATGGGCCACCGCGTCGCGTTCTGGGCGACGTCGCAGCGCAGCACCACGGCGCGGGAGCGCAGCAACCCGGCGAGTTGCCTGCGGACCGAGGACGCGGGCCGGTCGATCACGGCGGCGATCTCGCGCGCGGACGCACGGCCGTTCCGGGTGAGTTCGCGAACGAGCGCGCGGGCGACCTCGTCGGTCAGGCTCTCCGGCCGGCTCGATCCGGACTGCGGAGGGGTGTTCTCCAGTGCGGCGATCGCGGCGGACTGCGCCGTGTCCAGGGAGTCGAGGCGCCACCGGCTGCCCTCCGCGTGGAGTGCGGTGCACGTGTGCGTCCGGGTCGAATTGACGCTCGGGTGGCGGGGCAACTCCTCGAGCACCAGGTCCGACAACTCGTGCAGCGATCCCGTCTGCACGGTCAGTATGAGGTCCCGGCCACGCGCCGCATGCTCGATCGACGACACCCGCGGGTCCCGGGTGAGCGCCTCGACCAGTGCCTTCGTGCCTGCGAGGTCGCACGTCACCTCGATCATCGCGGTGAACGCGCCCGCACCCGTCATCGGCGCGGGGTAGGCGGTGATCCAGGCCAGCCCGCGTTCGGTGACCGATTCCCACCGCCGTGCGAGGGTCGCGGACGTCGCGCGCAGGATCGGGGCCAGCTCGGCCCACGTCGCCCGGGGGCGGATCTGCAGGGCGTGAATGAGCGAAAGTTCGGATTCGGTCAGCATCTCGCTCATAAAGCTCTTCCTGATTCGGTGAGAATGATCGTTTTCGACGTTCTCGGTGGTCCGTCGTTCCGTGGCTCACAGCATATGACCACCGACGCATTCGGTCCCGAACGTGACCACCGACATAAGGGAGAGCAATGGATCTCTTGGACGACGCCCACGCTCTGCAGGGCGACCTCGTGCAGTTGCGGCGCGTACTGCACCGCGAACCCGAGGTCGGCCTGGACCTGCCGCGCACGCAGGAAACGGTCCTCGCGGCGTTGGACGGACTGCCGCTCGAGATCTCGACGGGAACCCGCACGACGTCCGTGACCGCGGTACTCCGGGGTGGCCGACGCGCGGAAACCGCCGCGCAGACGGTGCTGCTGCGCGCCGACATGGACGGACTGCCGGTCACCGAGCAGACCGGACTCGACTTCGCGGCACAGAACGGTGCCATGCACGGATGCGGGCACGACCTGCACACCGCGGCGCTCGTCGGGGCCGCGCAACTGCTCAGCCGGCACCGCGACCGGTTGGCGGGCGACATCGTCCTGATGTTCCAGCCCGGCGAGGAGGGGTGGGACGGCGCCAAGGTGATGGTCGACGAGGGCGTCCTCGATGCGTCCGGTCGGCGCGCGGACACCGCCTACGGCATGCACGTCTTCTCCTGCCAGAAGCCGCAGGGCCGGTTCTTCTCCAAGGCGGGCACCCTGCTCGCGGCGTCGTACAAACTGACCGTGACAGTTCGCGGAGCGGGCGGCCACGGATCGTCCCCGTCGACCGCCCGGGATCCGATCACCGCGATGGCCGAGATGATCACGTCGCTGCAGACCATGATCACCCGGACGTTCGACGTGTTCGACCCCGTCGTCGTGACCGTCGCGAACGTGCGGGCCGGGTCGCGGCACAACATCATTCCCGACGACGCGCGGTTCGAGGCGACGGTCCGGTGTTATTCGCCCGCCACGTACGAGAAGGTGCCGGGGGCGCTGCGCAGGGTGCTCGAGGGGGTGGCGTCCGCGCAACGCGTCGACGTCGACGTCGACGTGGCCCCGGAGTTCCCGATGACGATCAACGACGTGGACGAGGTCGCGTTCGGCGCCGAAGTCGTCAGCGACCTCATGGGCGAGGACCGCTACGAGACGGTCAGCCATCCGATGGCCGGGTCCGAGGACTTCTCCTACGTCCTGCAGGAAGTGCCGGGCGCCTTCATCGGGTTGGGCGCCTGCATGCCGGGAGCCGATCCCGTTGCGGCTCCCATGAACCATTCGCCGCGGGCGCAATTCGACGACGCGGTGCTCGCCGACGCCGCCACCATCTACGCCGGGCTGGCCGTTCGACGGCTGGACAAGGCGCACTCCGACGACGCCCGGCTCGAGACTGCCGCGGCCGGAGGTGACGCACGATGACCGGGATCGCCACCGAGAGCGGGGCCGTGAACGCAGGCCCGCTCACCGTCCGTCAGCGGTCCGAGCGCTGGGAGAAGGCCCGCGCGATCGTCGGCGTGGGCACGGGCAACGGGATCGAGTACTTCGACTGGACCGTCTACGCCACGTTCGCCGCGTTCTTCGCCCCGCAGTTCTTCCACACCGGATCTGCCGTCTCCGACCTGCTCGCGTCGTTCGGCGTCTTCGCCGTCGGATTCGTCGCCCGCCCGTTCGGCGGTCTGCTGTTCGGCTGGCTGTCGGACCGCCGGGGACGCAAGCTGTCCATGACGCTCGCCGTCGGCCTCGCCGCGATCGGCAGCCTGGTCATCGGCCTGACCCCGACCCATCAGACGATCGGCATCGCCGCGGCGGTGGTGCTCGTCGTGGCGCGGCTCGCGCAGGGCGTCGCCCACGGCGGCGAGTTGCCGTCCGCGCAGACGTACATCGTGGAATTCGCGCCGACGGCGCGGCGCGGACTCTGGTCCAGCCTCATCTACATCTCCAACACCACCGGAGTGGTCGTGGGCACGCTGCTCGGCGCCCTGCTCACCACGACGCTGAATTCGGAGCAGATGGCCGACTGGGGCTGGCGGGTGCCGTTCCTGCTGGGCGGCGTCCTCGGCCTGTTCGTGCTGTGGATGCGGTCCCGGATGAGCGAGACCGAGGTCTACGAGGAGTCGGGTGACGACACCGCGAAGCAGTCGATGTGGCAACTGTTCGTGGCGCACCGGCGGCAGGTGTTCCAAATCCTGTTCTTCACGGTCGGCGGCACCGTCGTCTACTACGTGTGGGCGGTGTCGGCGCCGGCGTACGCGATCACGGTCCGGGGTATCGATCCGCCGCTCACGTGTGGGATCTTGAAGCGGTGAAGACACACTCGGTACGAATGGCGCGAGCCGCGGCAACCGTCGCGATCGCCTCCCTCACGGTCGCCGGCACCTGCCTCGCCTCCCCGGCCGCGTTCGCCGACGAGACGGATCGCACGGCGGGGAGCGTCGTGGACGTCGAGCCGCTGCCCGCCGACCTGTGGATCCCCGGCACCGCCGACGCACAGCGGATCACGTACTGGTCGATCGGGTCCGACGGGAATCCCGCACTCAGCAGCGGCGCCGTGTACGTGCCGCCGGGGGAGGCGCCCGACGGGGGCTGGCCGGTGGTGGCCTGGGCGCACGGCACATCCGGACTCGCCGACGACTGCGCCCCCTCGCTCGTCGGCCCCGCACTCCCCGAGCGGGACTATCCGTACCTCGGCCGGTGGCTCGAGCAGGGATACGCCGTCGTCTCCACCGATTACGTCGGCCTCGGCACACCCGGTGTGATGCCGTACCTCGACGGAAAGGTCGAGGCGCACAGCGTCGTCGACTCGGTGAAGGCGGCCCGCGCCGTCGACGAGTCGCTGTCGAACAAGTGGGTGGTGGTCGGACAGTCGCAGGGTGGTGGGGCCGCGATCACCACCGCCCGCTACGCCACCGAGTTCGGCGGGGAGACGCTGGACTACCGCGGGGCCGTGGGAACGGGCGTTCCCGCGAACATCGAACTGGCGCTGCTGCCGCTCGGCCCGGGGGTGCCGCCCGCGGCGATCCCCGCCGGCCTCACGTCGTACCTTTTCTACATCCTCGCGGGACTGCGGTCGGCGCACCCCGAGATCGACCTCGACTCGTATCTGACACCCCTCGGCGCGCACTACGTGGACGCTGCGGAACAGCTGTGCGTCAACGAACTTCACGACGCCGCGGAAGGGGTGGTGGTCGGCGACCTGTTCAGCAAGCCGTTGAACCAGATCCCGAACTTTCACGGCCTGCTCGTGGACTACATGGGCGTCCCGGCGAGCGGATACGACCGTCCCCTGTTCATCGGGCAGGGGCTCACCGACATCGACGTGCCGGCGCCGTCGGCGTTCTCGCTGGTCGCCGCGCTCACCGCGAACGGTGAGCCGGTCACGTTCAAGACGTATCCCACCGACCACAGCGGCACGCTCGTCGATTCGCAGGCCGACACCATCCCGTTCGTGCGGGGCCTGTTCGGCTGACCGATCGGGGACTGTCCTGAATCCGGACAGTTGCCCGCCGCGTCCGCGGGCACTATGGCGTGGGTCACACGGTGTGGGTACGTTCGGATGTGAGTCGTGCACTGGTGCACGACCGGATTCGCGCGCGGCAAGGAGTCGAGGTTGGAGTTTGGCGGCACGACCGGGCACGCGGCGATGCGGCCGGAGATCGCGTTGTCCTGGAAGCGTTCGGCGCTCAGCGGGCTGGAACCGACGTCGACGCCGAGCGATGACCCCTGCCCGGACCTGGACAAGTCCAGTCGGCTGCTGCAGGCGGCCCGGCCCGTCCTCGACGAGATGCAGCAGCAGATCCAGGGCACGGGTTTCTGCGTCCTGCTCGCCGACCGCGACTGCCGCATCGTCGCCCGGCTCTTCGACGGCCGCAAACTCGAGCGGCTGATCGACGGCGCCGGGGCGGTGCTGGGGTCGAGGTTCGGCGAGGACTGCGTCGGGACCACCGCGCTGGGGACGCCGCTGGAGGTCCGGCGCGGAGTCGTGATCCACGGCGAGGAGCACTACCTAGAGCGGTTCAAGGACCTCAGCTGTTACGGACACCCGATCGTGCATCCGGTGACGCGCCGCGTCGAGGGCATCCTCGACATGACGGGCGTCGCGTCGCGGGCCAATCCGCTGTTCGCCCCGTTCCTGGCCCGCGCGGCCGCCGACATCGAGCGACGACTGCTCGAGGGGTCCCGGGTGTCGCAGCAGCGGCTCGTGGACGCGTTCCAGCGGGTGTCGCCGCAGAATCAGATGGCGGTCACCGCGATCGGCGAGGACATCCTCCTCAGCAACCGGGTTGCCCTCGATCTGCTCCAGGTGTCCGATCACGCGACGCTGCGGGGGCTTGCTGCGGATCTGCGCCCGGAGCAGTCGAAGACGGTGCGGATCCAATTGTCCTCGGGTGAACCGGCGTTGGTCCGGGCCGACCACGTGGCGGGCACCGACGGCGGCGCGGTGTTCGTCGTCCGCCCGGACCGCCGCACGAGCACGCCCATCCGGCGCGGCAAGTCGCCGTCGAGTTCCGTCGTCGAACGCAGCAGGTCGGAGTTGTCGCGGCTGCGCGAGACCCGGGATCCGGTGGTGATCAGCGGCGAACCGGGAACCGGCAGGACCACGGCGGTCCGCGATCTGGCCGGCGACCGGTCGCTCGTATGTATGGACGCTGCCGCGATCGCTCTCGACGGCGCCGCGGCCTGGATCGATCGACTGCTCGCCCTGGCGGCGGGACCCTCCGCGGTCCTGGCGATCGAAGAGGTGCAACTGCTGCCCGAATCGATGCTGCCGCTGGTCGTGAAGATGCTGGCGGCCGACGCGGGTCCCCGGATTGTGATGACCAGTTCGCCGCTCGGCGACCTGCCGCCGGGAGTGGCCGGTCTGGCAGGCCGGTGCCCCGGACAGGTGGTGCTGCCGCCGCTGCGGCAACGCACCCGCGAGTTCGCGGACATCGCGCAGGCGGTCCTCGACTCCGTCGAACCGGGCCTCCGGCTGTCCGCGAGCGCGCTGGACGCTCTGATCGCCCGCGACTGGCCGGGCAACATCGCGGAACTGTCCGTCGTGCTGCAGGCGGCCGCGCGCGGGCGCACCAGCGCGCACCTCGCTGTCGCGGATCTGCCCGACCAGTATCGGACGCCGCCGCGGGTGTCGCGGCTGGCGGGCCGTGAACGCGCCGAACGCCAGGCCATCGTCGACGCACTGCAGGAAAGTGGCGGCAACAAGGTGCACGCCGCGGCCGCGCTGGGCATCAGCCGCAGCACGCTCTACGTTCGGATGCGGGCCCTCGATATCACCGTCTAGCTGCAGTTTCATCCACCGATCCGCGACCGTCCGGAGGTGTCCGAAGTCAGGACAGTTAGTGATATGGCAATCAGTGCACTATGAGCCACGTCACATTCACAACTTCGGAGGTTTTGATGACAGCGACGATCGAACCCAGCCAAGCGGAACTCTTGCCGTCGGTACGGAACTTTCTGTCCGGCACCAAGCGATTCCTCGTCGGTGGGCAGTGGGTGGAATCGGCCAGCGGCGAGACGTTCGAGACCGTCGACCCCGCCACCGGGCAGGTGCTGACCACCGTCGCACGCGGGGGCGCCGAGGACGTCGACCGTGCAGTCCGGGCCGCACGCACGGCGTTCGACGAGGGCCCGTGGTCCACCATGAAGCCCAACGAGCGCGAACGCCTGATCTGGCGAGTCGGTGACATCCTCTCCGAGCGCGCCGAGGAATTCGGTCAGCTCGAGGCACTGGACAACGGCAAGTCGGCGGGCATCGCCGCGGCCGTCGACGTCGCCTGGTCGGCCGACATCTTCCGCTACTTCGCGGGCTGGGCCACCAAGATCGAGGGCAGCACCGTCAACGTGAGCATGCCGTTCGTCCCCGGCGGCCAGTTCCACGCGTACACGCTGCGTGAGCCCGTCGGTGTCTGCGGACTGATCGTTCCCTGGAACTTCCCGCTGCTGATGGCCGCGTTCAAGCTGGCCCCCGCACTCGCGGCGGGCAACACGGTGATCCTCAAGCCCGCGGAACAGACCCCGCTCACCGCGATCCTGCTCGGCGAGGTGTTCGAGGAGGCCGGCTTCCCGCCCGGCGTCGTCAACATCGTCACCGGCTACGGCGACGCCGGGGCCGCGCTGTCGGCTCACGACGACGTCGACAAGATCGCGTTCACCGGATCCACCGAGGTCGGGAAGAAGATCGTCGACGCCGCCCGCGGCAACCTGAAGAAGGTGTCGCTCGAACTCGGCGGCAAGAGCGCCAACGTCGTGTTCGCGGACGCGGACTTCGACGCCGCCGTCACCGGATCGCTCAACGCCTGGCTGTTCAACCACGGCCAGTGCTGCGTCGCAGGCACCCGGATGTTCGTCGAGGACAGCATCTTCGACGACTTCACCGCCGCGGTCGCCGAGGCCGCGAGCCAGGTCAAGATCGGCCCCGGACTCGATCCCACCACCCAGCTCGGACCGCTCGTGTCGCAGGAACAGTTCGACAAGGTCACCGGTTACCTGGCCGCCGGACTCGCGGACGGCGCCCGCGCCCTCACCGGCGGAAAGCGCTGGGGCGACACCGGCTTCTACGTCGAGCCGACGGTGTTCGTCGACGTGAAGCCCGAATTCAGCATCGTCGAGGAAGAGATCTTCGGCCCGGTCGTCGCCGCGCTGCCCTTCAACGCGGAGGAGGGCGTCGCGAAGGCCGCGAACAGCAGCATCTACGGCCTCGCCGCCGGAATCTGGACCAAGGACCTGTCCAAGGCGCACCTCACGGCCCGCCAGCTCAAGGCCGGTTCGGTGTGGATCAACCAGTACAACGGGTTCGACACCGCCATGCCGTTCGGTGGATACAAGCAGTCCGGGTGGGGGCGTGAACTCGGGGCCACCGCCATCGACCTCTACACCCAGACCAAAGCCGTCAACATCGCACTCTGACCGTCACTCAACGAGGAGAAGACATGAAGACCAAAGCAGCGGTTCTGCTCGAAGCCGGCAAGCCGTTCGAGATCATGGAACTCGAACTGGATGGTCCGGGACCCGGCGAAGTGCTCATCAAGTACGTCGCGGCAGGCCTGTGCCACTCGGACCTGCACCTCACCGACGGCGATCTGCCGCCGCGTTATCCCATCGTCGGCGGGCACGAGGGGTCCGGCATCATCGAGGAGGTCGGCCCCGGTGTCACCAAGGTGAAGCCCGGCGACCACGTGGTCTGCAGCTTCATCCCGAACTGCGGCACGTGTCGCTACTGCGCCACCGGCCGTCAGAACCTGTGCGACATGGGCGCCACCATTCTCGAGGGTTCGATGCCCGACGGCTCGTTCCGGTTCCACTCGGGTAAGGACGATTTCGGCGCCATGTGCATGCTCGGCACGTTCTCGGAGCGGGCCACCATCTCGCAGCACTCGGTGGTGAAGGTGGACGACTGGCTCCCGCTGGAGACCGCCGTCCTCGTCGGCTGCGGTGTGCCGTCCGGTTGGGGCACCGCGGTGTACGCCGGCGGCGTGCGCGCCGGTGACACCGTCGTCATCTACGGCATCGGCGGACTCGGCATCAACGCCGTGCAGGGCGCCGTCAGTGCCGGCGCCAAGTACGTCGTGGTGGTGGACCCGGTGGCGATGAAGCGGGAGGCCGCCCTGAAGTTCGGCGCCACCCATGCCTTCGCCGACGCCGCCGAGGCCGCCGCGAAGGTCAACGAATTGACCTGGGGGCAGGGCGCCGACCAGGCGCTGATCCTGGTCGGGACCGTCGACGAGGAGGTCGTGCAGAACGCGACCGCCGTCATCGGCAAGGGCGGCACCGTCGTCATCACCGGTCTCGCCGACCCGGCCAAGCTCACCGTGCACGTGTCGGGCACCGACCTCACCCTGAACCAGAAGACGATCAAGGGCACGCTGTTCGGATCGGCCAACCCGCAGTACGACATCGTCCGCCTGCTGCGGCTGTACGACGCGGGTCAGCTCAAGCTCGACGAGCTGATCACCACCAAGTACACGCTCGAGCAGGTGAACGAGGGCTACCAGGATCTGCGGGACGGGAAGAACCTGCGTGGCGTGATCGTCCACGCGTAGGCGGCTTCGCCGCCCGTGCGCGGTTGACGAGTCCAGAGACTCGCGAACCGCGCCCGGGTGCGGAGCGCCACACGGCGGCGAGCCGGTCGGTCGTCTTGAGCCAGGACACGGTGTTGTCG